>PKTU01000049.1 GCA_002869005.1 Deltaproteobacteria bacterium | reverse complement strand
GGCTTTCAAACGCAGTCGTAGAAGGAAAGTCTGCCGCTTTTGTGTGAACTCCGACATCAAGCTCGACTACAAAGAGCCGATGATCCTGAACCAGTTCCTCACCGAACGCGGTAAAATCGTACCCAGCCGCATCAGCGGCACCTGCGCGCACCACCAGCGCGCGCTGGCACTTGAAATCAAGCGCGCCAGAAACGTCGCGCTGCTCCCCTTCACGAGCAACCTACAGGGTTGAACCGTAAGGGTAACACCGTAGCGGAGGGCGTCGTTGCCGCCGGGCTCTCGGGAGCGCTTTACACAACCTCCCTCTTTCTGCCCGCGGGGATAATGACGGCGCTCTTCTCACCCCTGCCGCTGGCGTACTACACTTGGCGGCAAACGGCTTGGACGGCGGCACTTTTCGCCCTCCTCGCCGCGCTGATACCGGCATACTTCGCGCCCATAGGCGGCGCGAGCTACCTCGTCCAGTTCGGGCTCGGAGGAGTCCTCTTGGGCGAGACGATGAAGAGGGGTTTAAAGCCTGAGTACATCATAGGCGCCTACACCCTCCTCTCGACGGCGGCGGCGCTCGTCATCCTGGTAGTGACGGCGAATGCCGCGTCGCTCTCCCCGGCGGATCTGGTGGATTCCATAGCCGCCGAGTGGAGAAAAGCGATATCCGATGCATTGGGCACCGATGCGGGGCAGGCCCCCCGCGAGACACTGGTGGCCCTTGAGTCGAGGCTGGAAGAGGTGGTCGACTTTCTCGCCCACTCATTTTTCGGCCTCACCGTCTCCATCAACCTTTTAACCGGCTGGCTAAACGCGGCATGGTTGAGGCGGCTCGCGAGAGCAAGGGGCGCAAAGCTCGACAACTGGCTTTACTGGAGGGCTCCCGATAGCTGGATTTGGGCGCTCATCCTGCCTGGTCTGGCGATGCTCTTCGGCGATGGGGTGGTGAAGATGGCGGGGACCAACATCCTCTTCATCTCGGTGAGCGTCTACTTCCTTCAGGGGCTGGCGATTATCCAGTTCATACTGACGGAAAAAAAGGCGTCGCCCTTCATTCGGATACCAATATACGCCTTGATCGTACTCTACGTTCCGGGCGCGCCGGTTGCTGTAGCGGTGCTAGGGGCCTTCGACATGTGGCTGAATTTCAGGAGCCGCGTAGTTAAGCCCCCCGCCGACAGGGGAAACGAAAACAAATAAACGAGTTCTCTTTACCAAGGAGAAGGACCGATGAAAGTTATCCTGCTTGAAACCGTCGCCAACCTCGGCACCGTGGGCGACGTCGTAACCGTTAAGGACGGTTACGGAAGAAACTACCTCATCCCCCAGGGGTTCGCTTCCCTGGCGGACGACAAAAAGATCAAGGCCGTCGAGCATCAGCGCCGCGCCCTTGAAGCTAAGCGCCGCCGCGAGATCGACAAGGCCGAGGAGCTCGGCAAAGAGCTTAACGGCATGGAGCTCACCTTCGGGCGCAAGACCTCCGACGCCAGCCACATCTTCGGCTCCGTCACCGCCGCCGACATCGAAAAGGCGATCCATGAGAAGGGCTACCTTGCGGTTTCACGCCGTCAGATAGTCATCGACCAGCCGATCAAGAGCCTTGGCGATTTCGAGGTAACGGTAAAACTCCACGGTGGAGTCAAGGCCGACATCAAAGTCACCGTCGAGGAAGAGGCTTCAGAGCAAGAGTAAAAATATAAGGGTGGGCGGCTTTCACGCCGCCCGCCTTTTTGGTACTCTCACTCTCATGTCTACGAGCGGTAATACATCCAGCGTGGGGAGAGTGCCGCCCCACAATATCGAGGCGGAGGTCTCCGTTCTCGGCGCAATCCTATTAAACAACGACACCCTCTCCCACGTCTCCGACTTCCTCTCCAAAGAGGACTTCTACCGCACCGGACACCAGATAATCTACGGCATCATGCAGAAGATGAGCGACCGGGGAGAGCCCATCGACATAGTCACCCTCGTCGACGCTCTGCGCGCGGGCGAGCTCCTTGAGAGAATCGGCGGCGCGCCCTACATAAGCGACCTCACGGGGCAGGTCCCCTCCCTCGACAACGCGGTTCACCACGCCAAGATAGTCGAACGACTGGCGGCCTTGAGGAGGCTCATCCAGACGGCGCTTACAATAGCCGACGAGGGTTATCAGTCTGCCAACGAGGTGGATGAATACCTCGACCGCGCGGAGCAGGCGATCTTTGACGCCGCCTCACAGGACAAAAAGTCAGATACGCCCTCCATGAACCAGTTGGTGCGCGAATCATTGAAGAAGCTGGAGGACCTCTTCTCCAGAAAAGAGATGATCACCGGCGTGCCCTCCGGCTTTTATGACCTGGATGATCTGATGGCCGGGCTGCAACCCTCCGACCTTGTAATCGTCGCCGGCCGGCCCGGCATGGGCAAGACCTCCTTCGTCCTCAATATCGCCCAGCACGCAGCGGGTAAAGAGGGAATACCTGTCGCCTTCTTCTCCCTTGAGATGTCTAAAGAGCAGTTGGTTATGAGGATGCTCTCATCGGAGGCCAGGATAAACTCGCAGAGTCTTAGGCGGGGCATGCTCTCGGCGCAGGACTGGCCCAAACTCTCGCAGGCCGCCGGGGTGCTCGCGGAGACCCCTATCTTCATAGACGATACCCCCGCGATCTCGACGATGGAGCTACGCGCAAAGGCAAGACGCCTATTTCGCGAGCACAAGATTGGGCTACTAATAGTTGACTACCTCCAGCTCATGCGCGGCAACGGCAAACATGACATGCGAGAGCAGGAGATAAGCGAAATATCCCGTTCGCTGAAGGGCCTCGCCAAGGAGCTCAACATCCCCGTGGTGGCGCTCTCGCAGCTGAACCGCGGCGTCGAGCAGCGCCCAAACAAGCGCCCCCTAATCTCCGACCTCAGAGAGTCGGGCGCTATTGAGCAGGACGCCGACGTGATCATGTTCGTCTACCGCGAGGAGGTATATACCCGCCAGGAGATGACAAAGCGCGGAGACGACTCGGAGATACCCGCGGATGTCCTTGGAAAAGCCGAGATAATCGTAGGCAAGCAGCGCCACGGCCCCACCGGCGACGTTAACCTGCTCTTCGACGGTAAATACACGCGCTTCGCCAATCTCGACAGGAACCATTGATCGGGAGTATATTTGTTGAGGTATCTCCTTTGTGTTATCCTTCAACGCCTCTGAAATTTATTCGGGCTTAATGCTGCCCGTCTGGAGAAGATAAATGTTCGGATTTTCAGGCCCTCAGGAACTTCTGGTAATACTCGTAATCATCCTTATCGTCTTTGGCGGCAAGAAGATTCCGGAGCTCATGGGGGGACTCGGCAAGGGCGTCCGCTCCTTCAAAAAGGGGCTGAACGAAACCGAGGAAGAGATTAAACAGATAGGTGAAGATTCCGAAAAGAAGAAGGATGAAGAGGAAAAGAGCTAGACCCTCTCCCCTCGCAACGCAATCAGCTTAAGGGCTCCACTTCGCACCGCGGGGTGGAGCCCTTCTATTTTTGCCGCCTCGGCAAGTACGGTATCGGGCAGGGTTACCATAAGCATAAGGGCAAGCCGCACCGGGGCGTAAGGGTTCATCGCGATGGCGCGGGCGACGGGCTGTCTAACAATCCAGCGGGTAGCGCGTGCGAGGTGGTTGAAGAGCTCTTCGCTGGATGGCCGGCGGGAGGCTATCGCGAGAACCTCCTCCTCACGGAGACGCGGGTTCCTGAGCACTTCTCGCACCACTCTGGGGTCCGGGTCCTTTAATAGCCGCTCAAGAAGGTGCGAGCGCATCCCCCTTGCGGCTGTCTTTTTGTGACCGAGCGAGAGCCTGTCGCCAAGCGGGTCAGGGAGCGGCGGAAGTTTATCGGCTCCTCTGTTAGGCCCTGAATACTCCAGAATAAGCGGCGGCCCTTCAAGGCCAATGGCGTTGGCGGCCCTAAGGATTTCGGAGAACCTACCCGGCCCGGCCCTCTCAACGACGGCGGAGAAGTCCAAAAGCGCACTCCACGCGAGGCGTATCTTCAGCTCGTCAAAAGCTTCTCTAACGCAAACGTCGATTGCCAGCGCCGCAAACTCGGGAACGCTCTGCCCAATCAGCTCAACCCACAGCGAACGGCGTGCGTCACCGCCGGTTATCGAGCCTATGGAGATGACCCTCTTGCGGGCCTCGTCACGGGTAAAGCGCCCTATAGCGCCAGCCTCGCTCAACCTCTCGCCATCTCCTCTTTGAAGGAGAGCTCAAGCTCTTCGAGCTCAAGGGCGGCCTCCTCCCACATTGAAGTTACTATCTCAAGCTCATCCATTATGCACTGCCTTTCGCGCCCAAGCTCCCTACCCTTTACAGGGTCGGAGTAGATATCCGGGTCGGCGAGGAGAGATTCTATCTCTGCTTTACGGTCCTCGCGGGTTGCGAGGTCACCCTCATACTTCTCCACCTTTTTTCGGAGCTCTTTGGTTCTTTTAGCGAACTCTTCCCTCGCCTTCGCAGCCTCACGCCGTGCCTCCTTGCCCTTATGGACACGCTTTTGCGCGGCCTCCAACTCCTCCTCGCCAGCCTCAAGGCGCGCCTTGGCCCGGAGGTAATCGTCGTAGTTGCCTATGTACTCCGTAGAGACGCCGTCCTCCACATACACCACCCGTGTGGCGACGCGGTTGATGAGGTCGCGGTCGTGGGTGATCACCGCGACCGTGCCCTCATAAGCCAGGAGCGCCTTTTTAAGGGTCTCGCAGGCGTCTATATCCAGGTGGTTGGTGGGCTCGTCGAGCAGGAGCAGGTTTCCCGGCTGGGTAAGCAGTAACGCCATCACGAGGCGGCTCTTCTCTCCGCCGGAGAGCACTGAAACCCTCTTTTCAACATCGTCGCCGGTAAAGAGGAATCCTCCCAATATCGACCGGGCCTCTCCCTCACTGCGGTAACCCGGCAGCGCCAACACTTCCTCCAGGACTGTGCGCTTCGGATTCAAAAGCTCCATCTGGTGCTGGGAAAAATAACCTATGGAGACGTTATGCCCGTAGCGCACCTCTCCCGCGCGGGGCGAGACCTCCCCCGCCATGGTTTTGAGCAACGTTGATTTGCCGGCACCATTTGGGCCGATGAAGGCCACTTTCTCTCCCCTGTGGAGGGTGAAATCCAGCGAGGAGAAGACTGTAAGGTCTCCATAACCGGCCTCGACGCCCTTAACCTTGACCACATCCTTTCCTGAACGCTCCGGCTGGGGAAAACGTATGGCGGGGGCCGTGAAGCTATCCTCCATCGGCGCGACAATGGGTTCATCGCGCTCAAGTTTCTTGATGCGGGACTGGACCTGCTTGGCCTTGGTGTTCTTTGCCCGGAAACGCTCGATGAAGCGCTCCTCCTCGGCGCGTTTTCGCTGTCGCCGTTCATACTCAGCCTGACGTAGCCGCAGCCGCTCCTCGCGCTCGGAGACATATTTAGTGTAGTTGCCCTTTGAGCGCACCGCGCCTCCCAACTCAAGGGCGAAGACGCCGTTGACCACGCGGTCGAGAAATGAAACATCGTGGGATACAATCAAAAAGCCCGCGCGAGAGGAGTTTATGAAGTTTTCCAGCCACTCCAGGGTGACGATGTCGAGGTGGTTGGTGGGCTCGTCCAGAAGAATGACGTCGGGCTCGGTGAGGAGGATTCTGGCAAGAAGCGCGCGCATCCGCCAGCCGCCGGAGAAGTTAGAGAGCGGCTTGGCGAAATCCTCCTCCACAAAGCCAAGGCCCGAGAGAATCTGCTGGGCGCGTGAGCGAAGCCGGTACCCGCCCAGAGCCTCAAAGCGCGATTGTAGGTTTCCGCTTTGCGCTACGAGCGCCGCGTCTTCCTCTCCCGCCGCCAGCCGCTCATGGATAACCTCAAGCTCAAGCTGAATCGATTTCAGCTCACCGGCGACGTTCTCTACGAATATGATAAGGTGCTCCTCCGACTCCAGCGCTATCTCCTGCGGGAGGTACCCGACCGCGGAGTCACGCCGCCCCCTCACATCACCATTATCGGGGTTTTCCTCGCCGGCGAGGATTTTAAGGAGGGTCGTCTTGCCGGAGCCGTTGCGGCCGACTAGGGCGAGCCTGTCTCCCTTATCGATGCGCAGGCTCACATCGCTAAAGAGAGAACGCGCACCAAAAGCTTTGGAGAGGGCAGAAGCGTCAATCAAGGGGGAGCAACCTCGGGATCAGTAGTGTCTGACGACTATGTCGCCGTCCTCAATCTTCCTCCTCATCCACTCGGCGAAGCGCCTCTTGTACGCATTCCTTGTGGGCGGAAAGACTAGAGAAAAGCCGACTATATCAGTGAGAAAGCCGGGCGTTATAAGGAACGCTCCCCCAAGGAGGAGCATCGCGCCGTCAACCATCTCATCGGCTGGCATGCGGCCCTCCCGCTGGGCGCGTTGGAGACGCACCATTACGTCGAAACCCTGTTGGCGCGCGTAATGAGCGCCGAAGATGCCGGTGGCTATGATGATGAGAAAAGTGTACCCGGCGCCAATCACAGAGCCGACGCTTATAAGCAGATACAGCTCTATCGCAGGGATAATCGTAAAAAGCAGTAAAAGTCTTGGAAACATGATATCTCCGGTTTTGGGGTGTCCCGGTGGCGGTCACCCTCTTTTCAGAGAAGGTAACCACCATTTAACCGCTGCGCCAGTTCAAAAAATCAGCAGCACCCGCCACCGGAGCAATCGCAGGAGGCCTCCTCGCCGGTGATCCAGCTGTGTAGGATAGCCGATGCGCAGCCAACGCCCGGCGTTACGGTGATCGCGGCGACCGGGCAGTTGATGGCGCAGGCGCCGCACTCCATACACTTGGAGGGTTTATCGAGGGCAACTTTGCCACCCTTTAAGTTCCCCTCGCCTTTAACGAATACGGCGTGGGGACAGACAGTGAGACACATCCCGCAGCCGACGCATTTTTCAGCATCGAAGTGGAGCGTGTTAATGCCTAAATAATCGTAGCCTTGCATATTTTATATCCTATCCTATGAATGCGCCGCCAACCCATGCTGCCAGCGCTGCGGCAGCCGCGCCAATCTGGATCGGCACCCAGCGGCGCATCTCCTTTTCAACCGATGTCGGCGAAGTGAACGGGGCTGTGCCTGTGAAATTCATCCCCGCATAGGAAGCCACCGCGCTCCCCAAAACCATGAGGGAGAGAGCTTCGAGCCAATTTAGCGCTCCACCGAAGAGGAGGAGCCCGATAAGCGTAACTCCCGCGCCGGCGGCGGCCCCCTTCAATGAGAACTCCCGCCAAAAGAGGTACGGGAGAAGAAGGGGCAAAATCACCGCGCCGCCGAGCCCCCCTGCAAAGAGCCCCATGAAGAGGGCAAAACCTCTCGTCACAGCGGCAGAGGGCGACCAGATCGACGGACCGAGCCCTGAGAGTATGAAGAGTAGCGGTATAACCCATTTAAGCGGTGAGAGCAGAAGAGATATCTCCACCGGTATGAGCACCACGCGTTCTTTCAAGGTAAAAGTAGCCTCGCGCATTGAAGGAGTCGCCACCAAACCGGCATCGAGATAAGCGGTTATATCCTCCGCGCGGATGGGTCCGTAATTCACCTTGAAGCCAGTGGCGCGCTTAACCTCGTGGGCTGAAACGCCAGGTGCCCCGAACTGGGGCAGGATGAGGTCACGATGAGCCACAACCTTCTCTACCCCGGACTCCTTGACCCTCTTTATCACCTCGGCGGTACCGAATGTCCCCTTCCCGGCCGCGCACCAAACGTTAATGCCCTTTGTATCGAGCACCACGACCCAGAGGTCGAGTTTTTTCAAAGTTGAGCGGAGCAGATCGAAGGTGAGTTTGTAGTTGCAGGTTACTATGACCGGAGAGTTCTCCCCCGGCTCGCCGAAGGCATAGAGCCCCGGCGTAATCTCATAGCTGTCGCGGCCGATGCCGACCCTCATAGCTATCGTACCCCGCCGGTCGGCATCGGTTATTACAGGAGACACCCTCGGCACCTCGCCCGCCGGCGTATCGAGCCAACCGGAGACGAAGGGGTAAACCATTATGCCGGCACGCGCGTGAACATCTCCCATGGCTGGAGTGCAGCAATCGCTCACGGAATCGGGAGAGCAGCAATTCTCCTCCTCTCCTTCAAGCACAACAACGCCATCAAGGGGCACCAGCGTTGGTTCTTTTGAGGCTTTCTGTACCATGTCCTCTCCAAAAAAACAGTAAAACTTAAAACCTTTCAATGGCTTTGATGCGGCGAACCCGCGTGAGGATTCTAACAAAGCTACCCAAACTTGTCTTTGATAAATCTGTGCTTATATTTGAAACGAAGATAAATCCAAAAAATCCATTGGGAGGAAATTCAGATGGATATGCAGAGACTTACGCAGAAATCCCAGGAGGCGGTAGCCGAGGCGAGAAAAGCGGCCATTGTGAGAAATCACCGCGAGGTGGACGTTCCCCACCTCCTCCTGGCGCTTATAACTCAGGAGGAGGGGCTGATACCAAACCTTCTGGGCAAAATTGGTATACCCGTAGACGACATGCGCGGCAAGGTACTGGGCGAGCTTGACAAGCGCCCGCAGGTCACCGGACAGGGAGTCGAAGAGGGAAAAATTTATGTAACGCAGGAGCTTAACCGTATCCTTGTAAAGAGCGAAGAGGAGGCGAAGAAGTTAAAGGATGAGTTCATCTCCGTGGAGCACCTCTTCCTCGGCATCATGGCATCCGATACGCCGACGGCGAAAATAATAAGCGGCTACGGCATCACCCGTGATTCCTTCCTTGAGGTGCTCGCCAAGGTTAGGGGTGGCCGCCGCGTCGAATCCGACAACCCGGAGGAGAGCTACGAGGCGCTCGCCAAGTATGGGCGCGACCTTGTCGAGGAGGCAAAGAGCGGCAGACTGGACCCCGTTATAGGGCGCGACGAGGAGATCCGCCGCACCATACGCATCCTATCCCGTAAAACCAAGAACAACCCGGTTCTCATCGGCGAGCCTGGAGTAGGAAAGACCGCAATAGTAGAGGGGTTGGCCCAGCGCATAGTGCGCGGCGACGTCCCTGAAGGGCTCAAAGACAAGACGGTCTTCGCACTGGACATGGGCTCGCTCATCGCGGGCGCTAAATACCGGGGAGAATTTGAAGAGAGGTTAAAAGCGGTCCTGACGGAGGTCAAAGAGGCCGAGGGGCGCATCCTGCTCTTCATTGACGAGATGCACACAATAGTAGGCGCGGGAAAGACAGAGGGGGCAATGGACGCCGGCAACATGCTAAAGCCCATGCTCGCGCGCGGAGAGCTTCACTGCATCGGCGCTACGACCCTCGACGAGTACAGAAAGCATGTTGAAAAGGACCCCGCCCTTGAGCGGCGCTTCCAGCCGATCCTCGTAGAGGAGCCGGACGTGGAGGACACTATCTCCATACTGCGCGGCCTAAAGGAGCGCTTCGAGGTGCATCACGGCGTCCGCATCCATGACAACGCGCTGGTTGCGGCGGCGGTACTCTCAAACCGCTACATCTCCGACCGTTTCCTGCCCGACAAGGCGATCGACCTAGTCGACGAGGCGTGCGCCACGATACGCACAGAGATAGACTCCCTCCCCGCCGAGCTCGACCAAGTCACCCGCAGGGTTATGCAGCTTGAGATTGAGGAGGCGGCCCTCAAAAAGGAGAAGGACTCTGCTTCCGTCGAGCGTTTGAAGGAGCTGCGGAAGAACCTCGCCGATCTAAGGGAGCGTGGCGACTCGATGCGGGCCCAGTGGGAGAAGGAGAAAGCCGCCATCACCGGAGTACAACAGCTGCGCGAGAAGATTGAGCAGACGCGCCGGGAGATACAAGTCGCCGAGCGTGATTACGACCTGGAACGCGCAGCCACCTTGAAGCACGGCGAGCTGCCGGAGCTTGAGCGCAAGCTGGCCGAGAGCGAGGCTGTGATCCTCTCTGACGAGGGTGGCCCTCACCTACTCCGCGAGGAGGTCACCGATGAGGAGATCGCTCAAAACGTGGCGAGGTGGACGGGCATCCCCGTCTCCCGCCTCATGGAGGGCGAGCGCGAGAAGCTTCTAAAGCTCGATGAAATACTGCATCAGAGGGTAATAGGTCAGGATGAGGCGGTCGGCCTCGTTGCGGACGCGGTGATCCGCGCGCGCGCGGGCATCAAGGACCCCCGCCGCCCCATAGGCTCCTTCCTCTTCCTCGGCCCAACCGGCGTCGGTAAGACAGAGCTCGCCAAGACCCTCGCGGAGAGCCTCTTTGACACGGAGGACAATATCGTACGAATCGACATGAGCGAGTATATGGAGAAGCACACTGTCTCCCGTCTGGTAGGGGCGCCTCCAGGCTACGTAGGCTACGAGGAGGGCGGGCAGCTCACCGAAGCTGTTCGGAGAAAGCCCTTCTGCGTCATCCTCTTCGACGAGGTGGAAAAAGCGCACCACGACGTATTCAACGTCCTATTGCAGGTCCTCGACGACGGGCGGTTGACCGACGCTCAAGGGCGGACGGTGGACTTTAAAAATACGGTGATCATCATGACCTCCAACATAGGCTCGCCATATCTACTGGAGGGCATCGACAAGACAGGAGAGATCAAGGAGTCTGCGCGGGAGGCCGTCATGGGCGCGCTGAGGGGCCATTTCAGACCTGAGTTTTTAAACCGCGTGGATGAGGTCGTCCTCTTCAAACCGTTAACCGAGGGCGAGATTGAGCGCATCGTCGACCTGATGTGCGAGGGGCTGAGGGCAAGGCTCTCAGACCGCCGCATGAATGTCGTGCTCACCGACGAGGCAAGGAGCCTTATAGCGCGGGAGGGTTACGACCCCGTTTACGGCGCGAGGCCCCTCCAGCGCTTTATCCAGCGACATTTGGAGACTGCAATCGGGCGGGCGATAATAGGTGGCGACATCCATGACGGGGCGACGATAACGGTCTCCGCCGTCGATGGCGAGCTCATCGTAAACCATGAAAATCCTAAATAAGTTTGATAAAATTTGGGACTGATAAATTTCTTAAACCTATGAAACACATCGACCGTCAAAGGTGTAGCGAAGGGAGCGGCGTTTTATGAAGGTTAAATGCCCCACATGCAAAGGACCGGCAGCGTGGGGTGATAACCCCTACCGCCCCTTTTGTTCCGAGCGGTGCAGGCTAATCGATCTGGGCCGCTGGCTTGATGAAGATTACCGCATTGAGGGCGAGGAGGATGAAACAGATGAAACCTCCCCACCCCCCGGAGATTATCTCTGAGCGGGATTACCGCCCAAAGGGGCGGGGCCGTGTGCTTTCAATGTGAACCCAAAAGCGGAGCAACACCATGAAAAGAATGATAATGAGATTCACCCTCCCACTTACGATTGCGCTGGCATTGGCCGCATCAGCGGTAGCCGCCCCGGCGCCGGACTCCTTCGCGGACCTGGCACAAGAGCTCACTCCCAGCGTAGTCAACATCTCCTCGACCAAGATTATCAAGGGTCGTGGGCCAAGCTACCCCGGCGGCGGTAGCGGTGAAGGCAACGAACTCTTCCGCGATTTTTTCGGCGATGATTTCATGCGCCGCTTCTTCGGCGGCGGCGGGGGCACCCATGACAGGAAGAGCCAATCGCTCGGTTCCGGCTTCATCTGGGACTCCAACGGCTACATAATCACAAATAACCACGTTGTAGAGGGCGCGGACGAGGTTTCGGTAAAGCTCTCCAACGGCAAAGAGTTCGAAGCCGAGGTCGTGGGCACGGACCCCAAGACCGATGTTGCCCTACTGAAGATAAATCCGGGCGGCTATGAGCTTTCGCCGGTCAAGATCGGAGACAGCGAAAAGATCCGCGTCGGCGATTGGGTAATGGCGATCGGCAACCCCTTCGGCCTGGGCCACACCGTCACCGCCGGGATAATCTCCGCCAAGGAGCGCATCATCGGGATGGGCCCCTATGACTCCTTTCTCCAGACAGACGCCGACATCAACTTCGGCAACTCCGGCGGCCCCCTATTCGGGCTAAACGGCAAAGTCATCGGCATCAACGCGGCAAAGAACGTGCGCGGCGCGGGGATCGGCTTCGCCATACCCATCAATATGGCGATGACCGTCGTTAGCCAGCTAAGAGACGACGGCAAGGTCACCCGCGCATGGCTCGGCGTAGTCATTCAGGACCTCACCGAGGAGATAGCGGAATCGATGGGGCTCAAAACGACCGATGGAGCCCTCGTCTCAGACGTACTTGCGGATGGTCCGGCGGATAAGGCGGGGCTAAAGCGCGGTGACGTAATCCTCTCCTTCGACGGGGAGGTCATTAAGAACAACCGTCACCTGCCCTTCATCGTTGCCAGCCACAAACCCGGCACCAATGTCGACATGCAGGTGCTTCGCAAAGGCAAGCAGATGATCCTCTCCGTTACCCTCGGAGAGATGGAGGGAGAGGGCGAGGAGGTCGTTGCCGCGTCCAAGACAAAGCTTGGCATCATGGCGCAGGAGATCACGCCTGAGCTTCGCGATGCTCTAAAGCTCAATGTCGAAGAGGGTATCGTCGTAACTGATATCGTCCCCGGCAGCGCCGCTGAAGATGCCGGCATTGCGCGAGGCGACGTCATCCTCGAAGTAAATCAGGAGCCGGTGGACTCTATAGACGAGTTCAGAGACGACATCCGCGCGGCAAAGGAAGAGGGCCGCGCCAATATCCTGCTACTGATAAACAGGAAGGGCAATACCATCTACGTTGTTGTAAAGCTTCCTAAAGATTAATTGGGAAGAAGCGGGCCAATGCCCGTTAATATAAAGAAAGAGGCTCTCCGTCCCGGGGAGCCTCTTTTACGTTGCGTTACCGTTCAGGCTACACCATCTATATGTAATCATGTTATTTTTAACCGCTTGAAGGTTCATCTTGCTTGACAGGAGCCATGATGAGAGTTGCCGCGCTCTCCGACAGGGGGGTAAAAAGAGGCGAAAACGAGGATGCTTACTTCTACGATGAAGAGGATAAAATATTCATCGTAGCGGATGGCATAGGTGGCCTCTCCGATGGGGCTTTCGCGAGCGAGTTCGTCGTGGATGCTCTTCGCAAACTGATAGTCCACAACCTTTCCGGCAACCTCGATGAGGCAAAGAGCGGCCTAATCAATGCACTCAAAGAGGTCAATTCAAACCTCCATGATTTAAAGGGAGGCGAAAGCGGCGCGACTTGCATGGTCCTTTTCATAAAGGGAAGCAAGGCGCTCTTTGCCCATGCCGGAGACTCGAAGCTCTATCTCGTAAGGGGCGGCGACCTTACTCAGTTAAACAGCGAGCACTCCCTTGTGTGGAGCCTTTGGCGTGAGGGGCTGCTGCCCAAAGATGAGCTTTCAACGCACCCGTTAAGGAACGTTGTGGAGCGTGCGCTGGGCCTTAAAGAGGCGCTTGAGCCGGAGAGCGGCGAAGCAGTCCTTACGACGGGAGATACCCTCCTCCTGGCCACAGACGGTGTGGCGGCTGACCTCTCCCAAAGTGATATCCTCTCTATTGTAAATAGTGCCGGGGAGCCTATGGAGCGCCTTGAAACCCTTGCCGCCCTCTCAAGAAAGAGCGGCGGCAGCGATAATTTTACCGGAATCCTGATAGATATCTAGCGGCTGGGCCAACCCTGCGGCGACTCATTTCATGAGGAATTTCAGATGCGTCTGGTACACAGCAAGTTAAGGCTTCGCCTATATCTTGACGATACTTTGAAGGACGAGAAGCTTTTCGATACGGCAAAGATAGTAATCGGGCGCGACCCCTCCTGCGATTTCGTGATAGACAACAAGCTTATCTCCGGTACGCACGCCAAGATAACGAGGGAGCATGGGGGCTATTACATCGAAGACCTCGGGAGCACCAACGGCACCCTCCTTAACGGCAGGAGGATTTCAAAGGAGTTTTTAAGGCTCGGCTCAGAGATTACCCTGGGTAAGCACCGTATAATATTGACTCACGAGGGTGAGAGCGATTTTTCAGGTGAGGCTGAAGAGACAATAGTCCCCCTGACCGATGAGACGATAAACCTCTCCCCCGCCGAGGCGGAGAGTTTATACCGGAAAGCGAGGGAGATCTCTTTGAGTTCGCTCTCCGGGGAGTTGGCGCTCATCAAGGGCAAGGGGTCGCCAGACAAAATCAGGCTCACCGAACTGATGACAAAGGTGGGGAGCGCTGGGGATGCCGCCTTCAAACTTAAGGGACTCTTCGCCCCCTCTGTAGCCTTTCATATTGAAAAAAGCGAAGAGGGTTTCATCCTCCACGTGCCGCCGGGGTCCAAAAAATTAATGGTTAACGGGAACCAGCCTTCAAAGAGGTCACGGCTAAAAGACGGTGATCTGGTCGATGTCGGCTCTTTTTCATTCCGATTCAGGTTGTTTCGTTGAAGAAAATATTTGGCAAATTATCTGAACTCTATAAAAAGCTCCTAAAGGAGAGCCTGCGCTCCGCAAGGGCATTCCCCTCCCTCGCCGCGCGGCCCGGCGCCGTGGCGGTTTGGCTTATAAGGTCGCACGTTGCGCAGTTGATTCTCCTCTTAACGCTCCTTCTCATGCCCACAATCATTCCGGCTGCCTCGGATAAGTTGATGGAGGCAATCTACCGTCCCGTAACCAACAAGGTCCTTGGCGTTTTACCGGTGAGGCAAAAGAACCCCAAGCTAGAGCTAAGAAAAGAGCAGGCGCGGATCCTCCTCTGGTATGGTTCGGGCTTCGTCGTATTCATGGCGTTCTGGTTATCCATACCTGGCGCGCTTAAAAGAAGCGACGCCATCGCCTCCAATATCGAAGGAGAGGCAGATGGTCTGGTTAAGACAAAGCCCCTCGACAGCGTGATCCTTTACAGAAAGGCCCTTCGCTTCGCCACCTCGTCATCTGTGAGGGAATCCATATTTTTAAAGACGGAGAAGCTGGACAAGCTTCTGGTGGACGTGGGCACTGGAGATAGGACTGTGGTCATGAACTCCCCTCCCCCCGACCGCGAGCCATCGGAGCGCTACGAGGTGCGGGAGGAGGTTGGAAGGGGGGCGATGGGTGTGGTCCTAAAAGCGAGGGACACCCTCCTGGAACGGACGGTGGCGATCAAGGAGCTGCCGCCGCACATAGCAAAAGACAAGGAGCTCCTGGGGCGCTTCAGGCGCGAAGCGACCCTCCTTGCAAAGCTCAACCACCCCGGAATCGTTCAGATTTACGACTTTGCAGAGTTTGACTCAAACGCGTGGATAATCATGGAGTTCGTCGAGGGCGAGGAGCTTGAGGCCGTGCTTGCCAGAAGAGGCAAGCTTTCGGAAAGCGAGCTTTTAAACCTCTCCTCAAGGATAGCCGAAGCGCTCCTCTACGCACACGCTAAAGGCATACTTCACCGCGACCTCAAGCCCTCCAACATACTAATCAGCGAAAGCGGAATCCCGAAGATAGCTGACTTCGGCGTGGCGAGGCTAACAATCTCCGCAGGCGAGACAAAGCCGGGGACGATCCTGGGCTCCCCGATATATATGAGCCCGGAGCAAGCCGCGGGGAGGAGCGCGGACGGTCGCTCGGATATCTACTCCTTGGGGGCGATAATGTACCGCGCGGCAACTGGCGCGCCGCTATTTGAGGGCAGCGCGATAGAGGTGATTGCGAAGGTTTTAAACAAAGAGCCTGTCCCGCTTCGCGAACTGTCTCCCGATATATCCGAAGAGATGTCGGCGCTTATTATGTCGATGCTCTCCAAAGACCCGGCTGCGCGCCCGAAAGATGTTGAACGAAAGCTTAATTCTCTTACGAAAACCATCAATTGAACCGCTTGTCTCCCAAGGGAAAGCCATCGGCAAAAAAGTAGCCCCTGGCTAATAACCAAGGGCTACTTAATACTTACCTGATGGACTCTATAAAGCAGCCACCGCCGCCTCCGCCATCTGAGCTTTCTTGGCAATCAAGGTTTTCATCTATATTACCGTCGCAATTATTGTCTATGCCGTCGCATACCTCTTCGGCCTCCGGCGAAATCGCGCCGTCACCATCGTTGCAGTCGATTGGCGCTGTAAGAGGCGCCTCCATCGGGTCGGAGCAGTCGAGGTCGAGCGAGATTCTGAAGACCTCCTCCAGGCGGTACCCGTCGAGGTCTCCGTCCTGGTAACAATACTCCACCTCATCGCAGTTTGAATCCACCCCGTCGCCTATAACCTCGGCGGCCGCCGGATTTATCGATGAATCGGAGTCGTCGCAGTCAGTCGAAGGAGAGGCGCAGGAGCCGGGCGAATAGAAGCCGTCATCATCGGCGTCGGTAGACAGGCCGTTATCTACGACTCCGTCGCAGTCGTTATCCTTAGCATCACATATCTCAAAGTTTCCGGGGAAGTTATCGGGGTCGGAGTCATTGCAGTCCGAGCACTCATCCACGCCATCTTCGTCGTTATCAACCCTACCCTCGTCAATGGTGCCGTTACAGTTATTGTCCACCCCGTCGCAGCGAAGCTCTATGGCCCCGGAGAATATGGACCCGTCAAAGTCGTTGCAGTCGACAGGAGCCCAAAAGAGCGCTTCGCCGCTTACCGTCTCGCAGCTTTCGTCGATGGTGGAGTTGATCGTGCCCGACTGCTGGCGGTCGCCGTCGCGGTCGCTATCCGCGTAGCAGATGGATGTACCGTCGCAGTTGTTGTCCTTGCCGTCGCCGATTATCTCCTCTTGGCCTGGATTTTGCGAAGCGTCCATATCATCGCAGTCGATAAGGGCAGAGGAGAGCGCCTCACCGTTTATGGTGTCACAGCTCTCGTCACTTCTTGAATCTACAGTATCTATATAGTGTCGATACCCATCATGGTCCATATCCCTATAACAGGTGGAGGCGCCGTCGCAATCATTGTCAATGCCGTCACCAATTATCTCGGCCGCGCCCGGATTGACCGACGCGTTGGCGTCATTGCAGTCAAAGGGATAATCGAAGCCGTCATTGTCGTTATCCTTATCCGTAACATCGCAGATGCCGTCGCCGTCCGTGTCGATCCCGTCATTGCCGGGGTCTTGCCCGGAACCCTGAGAGCAGTCATCGCAACCGTCGGCATCTATATCCGAGCAGATGAGATAATTGAGGGGGTCGAAATCGAGCGGGTCGAGAACCAGATCGTTATCGTCGTCAAGGT
>PKTU01000147.1 GCA_002869005.1 Deltaproteobacteria bacterium | reverse complement strand
TGCCCTTCAATTGGCCCAAGCTTAGCCGGGCGTTAACTTTGGCAGCAATGGAGTGGGAAAATAGGCAATCACTTTTTAATTTGAATTGCTAACGATATTTGCCAAAACAAAAAATTAAAAAAAGGGCTAATGCTTTGTGCTTTAGCCCTTTTTATTATCCAGGTCAAAAGGAGGTATTCTTGGGGTTGATTTTGTAAAAAAAATTTTCGCTTGCACACTATTCTCCCTTGTTGTCTCTGTGATTTTTCATCTCCATAGTCTCATGGGCGGCATAACGGCACTCCAAAATGTAAAAGAAAATAATTTTTACGAATTATCTTCGTTGCCGTCAAATATGTTTGACGTGGCTGCGCGTTACTTTACCTATAAGTAAAAGAGAAGCAAACCATGGATCGCTAAAACCCTTTTGTAAGCAGGGTCTTATGAAAGAGACGAGGTGTCGGTCTGTTTGGCACGCCTGTTGCTAAAGAAAGGGTGTAGTCGTTTTGAGAGGCAAAAAAACGGTAACCCACCCTTGATTGGAGATAGACCATGTACAGCCGCATACACGAGTTCAAAAAAGAAGAGCTTGACAGGATTCACAAAGCCTCAATGGATCTGCTCGCTACGACCGGCGTTAACTTCAACGAACCCGAAGCTCTTGAGATTTTCAAGGAGGCCGGCGCTACGGTAGAGGGCAAGAACGTCCGTCTTACTGAAGAGATGGTAAAAAAGGCCCTGTCAACAGCTCCGGAAAGTTTCACAATACATTCCCGGAACCCCGAGCACGACGTCAAGGTAGGGCTGAACGACTATGTGTATGCGCCGGGCTATGGCGCCCCCTTCGTTACTGAAATAGATGGCACCCAGCGCGAAGCGACCATGGAGGATTACGACAAGTTCTGCAAGCTGGTTCATACCTCCAAATATATTGACATGAATGGCTTCATGATGGTCGAGCCCTCAGACGTCGACTCTGCCTCGGTTCACCTCGACCTCCTAAGGTCCTCAATCCTCCTGAGTGACAAGGCTTTCATGGGCAGCCCCCTCAGCAGGGAAGCTGCGGTCGACGCGCTTGAGATGGCCGGCATAGCCTGGGGCGGCAAGGAAAATATTAGAAATCACCCGGTCACCATCTCCCTTATAAACTCACTTTCACCGCTCCAATTCTCCGATGAGATGGCTGGTTCACTCATTGAGTTTGCGCGCTACGGACAGCCCTGTGTTATTGCCGCACTTGCAATGGCTGGCTCCTCCGGCCCGGTAACCGTCGCTGGACTTTTGACGATGCAAAACGCTGAAATTCTCGCGGGCATCACCCTTGCGCAGCTTGTCAACCCCGGAACACCGATAGTATACGGCTGCACCTCCTCCGCGATGGATATGCGTAGCGGCGCATTGGCTATAGGCGCCCCGGAGCTTAGCCTCTTCGTCTCCGCCACCGCGCAGCTCGCGCATTACTATAACCTGCCGTCACGCAGCGGCGGCGGCCTCACCGATTCCCTTCTCCCCGACGCACAGGCTGGCATGGAGTCCGCGTTGGCGCTCTCCACCGCTGTAAACAGCGGCATAAACTTCATCCTGCATTCGGCAGGCATCCTCGGCTCATACATCTCCATGAGCTTTGAGAAATTCATGATAGACGAGGAGCTATGCGGGATGGTGAGAAAGCTTGTCAAGCCCGTTGACGTTAGCGATGAGGCTATAGACCTGGCGATGATAAAGAAGGTCGGCATCGGAGGGCAGTACCTGACCGAGCCGAAGACCTTCAAGCTCTGCCGGACAGAGTTCTTCCTCCCCGGCATTTCCAACCGCAGCAACTTCGAAAGCTGGCAGGCAGCGGGTTCACTCTCTATCGACAAGAAGGCGGCAAAAGCTGTCGAGGATCGAGTAGCAAAATATGTGCAGCCAGAAATAGACCCGAATGTAGCGGAGGCGCTCAACGCCTATGTTGCAAAGCGTAAAAGTGAGATAGCCGGTTAACGGATAATATATCCAATAAAGGAGAACAAAAATGGCAATTCAGGATATTTTCGCAGCTGTTCTTGATTTCGAGGAAGATAAGATCGCGGATATGGTTCAGGCCGAGATAGACGGCGGTAGCGACCTTGAAGAGGTTTTAAACAATGGCCTAATCGCGGCGATGGATGAGGTAGGCGCGAAGTTCAGCGCTGGTGAGCTATTCGTCCCCGAGATGCTTATGGCGGCGCAGACGATGAAAGCCGGGCTTGATGTCTTGAAGCCCATGCTTGCGGAGGGTACATCCGAATCTCGCGGCACAATCATAATCGGCACCGTTAAGGGCGACCTTCACGACATCGGTAAAAACCTTGTAGCAATGATGCTTGAGGGCGCCGGCTTTGATGTAATCGATCTTGGCGTAGACGTCGACACAGACGCCTTCCTTGCCGCAGCGGAAAAACATGATGCGGACGCAATCTGCATGTCCGCGCTCCTCACCACAACGATGCCTGCCATGGAATCAACCGTAAAGGCTATCGTGGAGAAGGGTCTCCCCTACAAGGCTATGGTGGGCGGCGCCCCAGTTACCGATGCCTTTGCCAAAAAGATAGGGGCAAACTACAGCGAAGATGCTCCAAGCGCAGTTGAGCTTGCCCGCAGGCTCATCGCAGCGTAGCCGAGGAGGTAATACGATGATAGTAGTAGGCGAACTTATTAACGCCAGCAGGAAAGCGGTAGGCGGGTATATAGAAGAGAAGAACGCTGAGGAGATACAGAAGCTCGCGAAAGAGCAGTAT
>PKTU01000068.1 GCA_002869005.1 Deltaproteobacteria bacterium | reverse complement strand
CGTCGCGGTTTACCACGACTGATACTATTGTAGTAAGGCCGCGTGTGTTGAGAGAGGGGGGGATCAGCCAGTTGTTTAAAACCTGCGCCCACATCCGGTTGTAGTAGGCGGCGGCCCTCATCTGCTGCATAACGTTTTTGCCCGCTCCGAAAGATGGCGCGCCGCTACCCTCGCCTATGCGAGGTATATCCTTTGTGCGCGGGTCTACCCTCTGCGTTTGCTGAGGGGTAGAGGCGATATCGCCATACTTTTTCCTTAAACGGTCGACCGCCGATGATACGTCGCCAGTCTCCTCTTTGGCGTCGCTTTCGATATCTTTTTCAAGGGATTCGCGCATCTTCCGTATGCGCTCCGCGACGTCGCTCTCCGTACGTTTTTCGACAATCTTTTCAGGCTTGTCGGGGATCACCGGGGTTTTATCAGTTCGCTTGACGACGCGCTTGGAGGGAGCAGGTTTGCTCGGAGTCTTGGGCTTCGATGTTTTTTGAGGTTCCGGCTTGGGTTTTGGCGGGGCCTCTTTTTTAACCACCGGCGCCGGCTCGGGAGCTTTCGGCTTAACCGGAGCGGGGGGAGCGGGCAGCGGCTGGGCGAGCTCCACCATATGGAGGGGCGCGTAGAATTTACGTTCGACCTTCCCGCCCCCCTGGTAGAATGCCAGGAGCGCGATTGCGGCTACGTGCAGTATAAGCGAGACGATGAGGGCGGTGCGAAACCTCGCACTGCCTCTGCCAATGCGCCTCTCTCCTCTTTTAGTCATCAAAGTTTGTCCGGCATCTCCGTTACCATCCCCAGCCGTTCGATGCCGGCGGCCTTCATCTGTGCCATCACGCTTACAACCACCCCGTATGGGACGTCTTTGTCAGCGCGTAAGAACGCCTCCTTGCTGCTCTTCCTTTCGTATATCGCCGCTAGCTTTTCGGAGAGCGACCCCAACGCCACCCTCGTTTTGCCGACAAAGATATCGCCGGAGCGGTTTACCGTCACTACCAGCAGATCGGTCTCCGCAGGCAGATCGGTGGTGACCACCTGTGGAAGATTTACATCGACGCCCTGCTGGATCATCGGTGCCGCGACCATGAAGATGATAAGCAACACGAGCATTACATCGACGAGCGGCGTAACGTTGATCTCCGCCAGCGCGCCATCTTTGCTAAAGGGGTTGGAGGCCATCAGCTCCCCCCCTGTCCGCTCTCATGGTGTGCAACTATGTTGAGAAACTCTGAACTGAAGGAGTCCATCTCGGTGTGGAGTACCCTTATAGTATTGTTGAAGTAGTTGTACGCTACAACTGCGGGGATAGCCGCGGCGAGCCCCGTCGCGGTGGCGATTAGCGCCTCGGAGATGCCGGGCGCGACAACGGCAAGGTTTGCCGTGCCAGTCGCCCCGATGTCCCGGAAGGATTCCATAATCCCCCAGACGGTGCCGAAGAGGCCGATAAAGGGCGCGGCGCTAGCCACGGTAGCGAGGAAGATCAAAAATGACTGGAGCCTGGCGGTCTCTGTCTCCTGCGCCCGCTTTAAGGAGCGCTCAACGGCCTCTATCCCCCCTGCTGAAACCGTAAGATCCCCGTGGGGAGTGGTCGGCTGCGAGAGGCGCGCCTTCTTCCACTCGCGGTAACCCTCCTTGAAGATATAGCTTAAGGGTGAGTGGGTGAGGTGCGCCGTCTCCTCCTTGGCGTCCTGAAAGCTGGAGGTGTTCCAGAAAATGTCCTGAAACTGACGGCTTTGCCTCGTTGCGTTGCGGATAGCCGAGAACTTGAAAATAATCACCGCCCAGCAGCCAACGGAGCTTAAAGCGAGTATTAAAAGGACCCCGCCGACCACCAGGCCGGAGGAGAACGCCATTGAAAGAATCGACTCGGAACCATTGAACATCGTATTAACTCCGATTTATAAAAGCGAAAGTGAAAACATAAGCATGAAGATATGGGGCACGGCGACAGGTGTCAATCGCAAATGGGCTGTGATAAACTTGCCTCCCCGATAACCTTATCGACTGGTGTATAAATGCCGATGATCTTTACCGTCGCCGCAGCCCTCCTCGGCGCGGCGGTTGGAAGTTTTTTAAACGTAGTCATCTACCGTCTGCCGCTGGGGCTATCCATAGTATCCCCCCCCTCAAGCTGCCCGTGTTGCAAAACACGGATAAAGCCTTTACAGAATATACCGGTAATAAGCTACCTAATCCTCGGCGGAAGATGCGCAAACTGCCGAGCGCCAATATCTCTTCGCTACCCATTGGTCGAAGCATTGACGAGTGTTTTGACGGTTTTGCTATGGCTTAGGTTTGGAGGAGACCCACTTCTATTTGGAATATACTTTGTCTTTTTAGCGGCAATGGTCGCCGTTGTCTTCATCGACCTTGACCACAAGATAATCCCCGACTCCATAAGCCTTGGCGGGATAGTGGTGGGTTTCGTTGCCTCCTTCTTCACCCCCGTGGGCTGGGTAGATAGCCTTATGGGAATACTCGCAGGTGCGGGGAGCCTCTTTGCCGTAGCGTGGGGGTACCACCTAATAACCGGCAAGGAGGGGATGGGCATGGGTGACGTCAAACTTCTTGGCGCCATCGGCGCCTTTCTGGGTTGGCAGTCGGTACTCTTCACCATCTTTCTATCCTCGATAGCGGGTTCCGTAGTGGGGGTGGTTGCCCTGAAGCTCATGGGGGAAGGGCGAGACTACGAGATACCTTACGGCCCATTCATAGTGCTCGGCGCCCTTACATATCTCTATAGGGGGCCTGAGCTCATCGACTGGTACCTCTCCCTAATGGGGTAGCGTTGCCGCCAATTTCAGCCACTTTTAAAT
>PKTU01000005.1 GCA_002869005.1 Deltaproteobacteria bacterium | reverse complement strand
TCCTCCGTTTACTTATCGCTTGAAGGGCATGCCGAAGGAGGCGAGGAGAACCTTGCACTCTTCGTCGGTCTTAGCCGATGTCACGATAGTCACGTTCATTCCCTTGATCTTGTCGACCTTTTCAAGGTCGATCTCGGGGAAGATAATCTGCTCGCTCACCCCAAGGGTGTAGTTGCCACGGCCGTCAAAGGCCTTGGCGGAGACACCGTTGAAGTCACGCACACGCGGCAGCGCTACGCTTATCAACCTGTCGAGAAACTCGTACATACGCTCGTGGCGCAGAGTAACCCGGCAGCCTACCGGCATCCCCTCGCGAAGGTGAAAATTCGCAATGGAGCGCTTAGCCCTGGTAACTACGGGCTTTTGACCGGTGATCTGGGTGAGCTCATCCGCGAGCTTATCCATGAGCTTCGCGTCTTCGCGAGCATCGCCGGCGCCAATATTGATGGCGATCTTTTCGACCTTCGGCACGAGCATGGGGTTCGTGTAACCGAACTTCTCCACGAGCGCCGGTACGATTTCCTTTTTATACTTCTCTTTCAACCTTGCCATCATAGCACCGTCTACTTGTCGATAACTTCGCCGCACTTCTTGCAGACGCGAACCTTGGTGCCGTCGTCGAGAACCTTGATCCCGACACGAACACCGCGGTCACACTTCTGGCAGACAAGCGCGATATTAGAAAGATGGATGGTCGCTTCCTTCTCAACGATTCCGCCCTGACTGAGCTGCGAAGGCCGCATGTGCCTCTTGACAACGTTGACCTTCTCGACCACCGCGCGATTCTTCTCTTTATTGACCTTTAGGACCTTGCCGCGCTTTTTTGTTACGCTTTCGCTGCCGGCAATGACCTCAACCAGGTCGTCTTTTCTTATGTTTGTAACGGCCATGAGCCCTCTCCTCGCTTTGACCCTAAAGAACTTCGGGGGCCAGGGAGACTATCTTCATAAAGTTCTTGGCGCGCAGCTCTCTAGCCACTGGACCGAAGACACGAGTGCCCACCGGCTCGCCATCACGGTTTATGAGCACCGCCGCGTTGTCGTCGAACCTTATGTAGGAGCCGTCCTGGCGGCGAATCTCCTTGGCGGTTCTGACAATGACGGCCTCGGTAACGGTACCCTTGGCAACCTTGCTGTTGGGTATTGCTTCCCTGACGGAGACGGTTATAACGTCACCGACGGTAGCGTATTTACGCCTTGAGCCGCCCACTATATGGATGCAGTAAACCTTCTTTGCACCGGAGTTGTCGGCGACGTTCAGTACTGTTTCCTGCTGGATCATTTTCTATGCTCCCAACTTCGCCGTGGGATTAAACGGCGCGCTCAAGGATCTCCTTAACCTTCCAGCATTTATCCTTGCTGAGAGGCCGGGTCTCCTCAATCATCACCTTGTCACCAACGCGACACTCATTGTTCTCGTCATGCGCCTTGTATTTTTTGGAGCGCATGATGTATTTCTTCACGCGGCGGTGCTTATCAAGGCCGGAAACGCTCACGGTGACGGTCTTCTCCATCTTGTCGCTGACCACCACACCGATACGCCTCTTGCTGTTGCCCCTGACTTTTTCAGACATTTTCTATCTCCGCGCTACGCTTCTTCGCGCTCTTTTTCCGAGATGACGGTAAGAACACGGGCAATATCTGCACGCACCCTCCTCATCGCGGAGGTGTTTTCCAACTGCCTCGTGGCATGCTGAAAGCGCAGGTTCATATGCTCCTGCTTCAGCTCGTCATGCTTTGCCACGAGCTCCTGGGGGGAAAGGTCCCTAAGCTCATTACATTTCATAGACATCCTCCCGGGAGATTATACGCGTCTTCACCGGCAGCTTGTTTCCCGCGCGGCGGAGCGCTTCGCGGGCGAGCTTCTCGTCGACGCCGCGAATCTCGTAGATGATACGACCGGGCCTCACCGACGCAACCCAGAGCTCCGGCGAGCCTTTACCTTTACCCATTCTTGTTTCGAGGGGCTTCTTGGTAAGGGGCTTGTCAGGGAAGACCCTGATCCACAAGCGGCCGCCACGCTTAACGTGGTGGGAGATCGCGATACGGCCCGACTCAATCTGACGGTTGGTTATCCAAGCGTCAGAGAGAACCTGAAGGGCATAGTCGCCGAAGTTTATCTTCGAGCCGCGGTAAGCCATACCGCGCCGGCGGCCCTTCTGCACTTTTCTGAATTTTATATTCTTAGGACTAAGCATTGTTGACTACCCTTTGCTTCCAACCGCGGGCTTATCGGCATCGGAGAGGATCTCACCCTTGAAGATGATAACCTTGACACCGACGACACCATACGTGGTGTTTGACTCCGCGAAGCCGTGGTCAATGTCGGCACGGATGGTGTGTAGCGGGACACGACCCTCACGGTACCACTCGGTACGTGCGATCTCCGCGCCACCAAGGCGGCCTGCGATATTAACGCGAATACCCTCGGCGCCCAACTTCATGGTGGTACCCACCGCGCGCTTTAGTGCACGGCGAAAACTCACCCGACGCTTCAGCTGCTGAGCGATGTTCTCGGCGACCAACTGGGCGTCCAGCTCGGGGCGCTTGATCTCTCGCACGTTCACGAAGACATCCTTGCCGACCTTCGCGGAGAGCAGCGCACGAAGCCTGTCTATCTCGGCGCCCTTCTTACCGATGACAATGCCGGGGCGCGCGGTATGCACCTCAACGCGGAGCTTGTTCGCGACGCGCTCGATCTCGATGGTAGAGACCGCCGCCTGTTCGAGCTCTTTTTTAAGATACTCGCGAATCTCAAGGTCTTCATGAAGGGTCTTGGCGTAATCGCGCCCCATGTACCAGCGCGAG
>PKTU01000057.1 GCA_002869005.1 Deltaproteobacteria bacterium | reverse complement strand
TTGTGGTTGTCTGCGCCACTGGTGCGAGAAGCGGCGCGGTAGCCGATTATCTTGATAAACAGGGCTACCCATGGGTTAAGAATTATGTGAAGGGTATTGTCGACTGGGCCAGAAGAGGGTTGCCGCTGGAGCGGTAGATCCCTAGCAGATTCGGGGGAGGAGCTCACCGGAGGGCGGGTCGACCAGCCTCTTTGTACCCAAGAGTGTCCGCGCGGTCACCCTCGGTTGGCCCCCGGCGACCGTGCCTATGCTTGCGGCTCTTTCCCCGTATTTGCAGCCCCTTATTATCTTTAGGGCCTTCTCTTCATCTTCACCTGCGACAATCGCGAGCATGCATCCCTCGTTTGCGATATGAAGAGGGTCGTATCCAAGCATTTCACAGGCTGAACGGACACCCTCCTCCAAGGGTATCTTTGTATCGTCTATCTCTATCTCCACACGGGATTGGGCCGCTATCTCATTTAAAGCGCCTGCGACGCCACCACGCGTAGGGTCGCGTAGCACTCTAGGTATAATGCCGTTATTAATAAGCGAGGCCACTATCTTGTTGAGTGGCGCACAGTCGCTTATCACATCGGTGGAGAAGGTAAGGCCCTCGCGCTTTGAAAGGACCGCGATTCCGTGACTCCCGACTGCGCCGGTAACTATAACCGCGTCTCCCGGCTTTGCCATCTCGCCGCCAATTGTTACCCCCGCTGGAATTGCTCCGACCCCGGCGGTATTGATGAAGGGACCCGCGCCCGGCTCTACTACCTTCGTGTCGCCGGTGACGATCTGGACCCCGGATTCTTTGGCGCGTCGCGCCATTGCGCCCACGATCTCTTCAAGGTCATCAAAGGGCATCCCTTCGGGCAGGATAAAACCGCAGGTCAGGTAGAGGGGGGTGGCCCCGGACATCGAGATATCGTTTACCGTGCCGCATACCGCCAGATCGCCGAGATTGCCACCGGGAAAACTCCAGGGTTCCACCACGAATGAATCGGTGGAGAGCGCTATGCGTCCGGAGTCAATTGTAACCGCAGCGAAATCATTTAGCTTATCCAGGTAGGGATTTGAAAAATTCCTGATGAATAGCTCGGAGATCAACTCCCTCATCTCCTCGCCGCCTCCACCGTGGGAGGTTGTAATAATTTTTGGCATTTACGCTTCCCTGTACCTGTAGTGCGCGCCGCAAGCGCCCTCTGAGCTGACCATGCAAGCGCCGACCGGGGCCTTGGGGTTGCACCTGCTGGCGAAGAGCGGGCACTTTGCGGGGGGAATAACTCCACGTAAAACGTCGGCACATCGGCAGCCTGCAGGTTCCGCGGAGATGATCTCAACCCCTTTGAGGAACTTCTCTCTCGCATCGTACTTCGCGAAGTCATCCGCAAGGTCGTATCCTGAGCCGGGTATCAGCCCCAAGCCCCGCCAATTGGAATCAACCTTTTTAAAGACCCCCCCCAAGATGTCAAGCGCTGCGGTGTTGCCGTACTCGGAGACGGCTTTTGGGTAGGCGTTTTCCACGTGCACTCCGCCCGACTTTGCCTGCGCGAGTAGCATATTTATGCCGAGAAGTATCTCATGGGGTTCAAATCCCGCCACGACTGAAGGGACCCCATACTTTGAAGCGAGCTCCTCATAGCATCTCCAGCCCAGTACCATGGAGGCATGACCGGGGCAGAGGAAGGCGTTAACCTTTACTTCAGGGTCGAGGAGGAGAGCCTCCATCGCCGGGAGGAGCACTTTGTGAGCGGAGAGCACAGAGAAATTGTCGATGCGCTGTTTTTTTGCCGTTAAGAGGGCGTGCGCCACCGTCGGGGCGGTGGTTTCAAAACCAAGCCCCAGGAAGACCACCTCGCGGTCTTTGTTCTTTATCGCCAGGTTGAGGGCGTCTGTAGTTGAATAGACGGGATGAACTTGACCACCCTCGGCTTTAACCTCAAGCAGTGTAGCCCCTGAGCCGGGCACCCTCATCGCGTCGCCGTAGGTTGCAATGACGACGTTTTTTTCACGGGCCAGATAGATAGCTTCGTCGAAGAACTCAATGGGGGTCACGCAGACTGGGCAACCGGGGCCTGAGAGGAGGGAAACCCCCTCCGGCAACAAGGTTGAGAGCCCCATGCGGGCTATTGAGACGGTGTGGGTTCCGCAGACCTCCATTATGGTCAGCGGTGGGCCAGCGTAGACCCTTATCCTCTTGAGCAGCTTTTTAAGGAGATCCGGATCACTCCGGTCGAGGTGGTTCATCAAGGATACCCGCCATGAGCGCTATGGTCTGCTCGGCTTCCTTTGTGTCGACTTTATGAAGGGCGAAGCCGGCGTGTACTATAACATACTCACCCACTGCCGCATCTTCGAGGAGCGAAATTGAAACGTCCCGTGAAGAGCCGCCGAAGTCGACCGTCGCCATAAGCTCTTCATCGATTGAAATGATCTTACCCGGCACCGCAACGCACATTTTGGTTTGAATCGACTCTCTCTTTACCGGTAAACGTAAATAAGGGCACACTCCACCACTATTGAGGAGTCTGCCCCGAAAGAATTTAACGCTGTAGCTTTGGACTTCAGCTGTCCACGCGGCCTTTGAGCTCCTTACCCACCTTGAAGAAGGGTAACTTCTTCTCCGGCACCTCGATCTTCTCGCCGGTTTTGGGGTTGCGTCCTACATAAGCGTCGTAACACTTATTGACGAAGCTGCCAAAACCCCGGATCTCGATCCTCTCGTCCCGGAGGATGGCTTCGATATGCGCGTCAAAGAACGTGTTTACGACTTCCTTGGCCGCCTTCATGGAAAGCCCGCCTTTTTCGGCCACGGCCTTAATGAGTTCCGACTTGTTCATCCAAGTCNAGCTGAATCCGTGGTGCCCCCGGCAGGACTCGAACCTGCGGCACCAGGATTAGGAATCCTGTGCTCTATCCACTGAGCTACGGAGGCTCTCACGCCTGATTGATAAATGCTAGATGCGACCTTCTCTAAAGTCAAGTTTCTTTTAAGGTTTTTTGCTTTACCTTGACGAATCCACTCGAACCCGGTATCTCTCGAAGTAGGTAAAATTCTCTGACGAAAGCGAATGATGATAGACCTTCACGTTCACACAAATTGTTCCGACGGTACCTTGACGCCTTCGGAATTGGTTAAACGCGCCGCGCTAAAAGAGGTGACGACAGTCGCGATCACCGACCATGATACCATCGCAGGCAACGCTGAGGCCCTTGAAGAGGGAGCTCGCCTTGGGGTCGAGGTTATCCCCGGCGTCGAAGTTTCCATAAAAATTGGTGAGGTGGGCGTTCATCTTCTTGGCTATGGCCTTGACTTTACCACGCCAAGGGGACTTGCCGCTTTCAACCGCCTTGCGCTCGCGCGCGAAGAGCGCCTTGTCAGGATGGTTAGCCGGTTAAATGAGCTCGGCGCGCCGATAACCTCCAAGGAGGTAAAACAGTTGGCGGGCGGTGAGGTCATAGGCAGGCTACACATAGCAAAGGTTATGGTGCGGCGCGGTTTTGTCCCCAATCTGCAAGCGGCGTTTACCCAGTACCTGGGTAAGCGCGGATTGGCTTACGTCGACAGGGAGAGGTTGACTCCCATTGGGGCTATTGAGGTTATTAGGGGGATGGGTGGCGTGGCCGTAATGGCGCACCCCGGGGTGCTTGAGAGGGAGCTGGGAGAGTTTCCCGAAGAGGTGGTAAAGGAGCTTCAGGAGCTAGGAATGGGGGGCATAGAGTCTTACTACTCACGTCACTCGGAGGAGCAAACCGATGCCTTCAATGAGCTCGCGGCAAAGCTGTGGCTCTTTACAACCGGGGGCAGCGATTTTCACTCGCCCAACCCAGACGGCATAGAGCTTGGGCGGGGTTACGGCGATATGCGCGTTCCCGAAAGTTGCCTTTTCAATCTCAAAGAAGCGATTGCCAAGACGCGTAACTGATTAGATCGTATCTTCGAGCAGGAAGGTGACCTTTAGCGTTACCCGGTACTCAGAGATGCGCTCATCC
>PKTU01000097.1 GCA_002869005.1 Deltaproteobacteria bacterium | reverse complement strand
TGCCGACTTCGATCTTGCGCTCCGTATTGCCCCCCGAGGCATCAACTACGAAGACAAAATTCTCACCCTTTTTCCTATATATCGCGCCGTCGGGTATAAGGAGTGTGTTGTCGCTTGAGGATATGGTTATCTCAATGGCCGCGGTCATCTCCGGCAGCAGGAGGTTTTTATCCTCGGAGGTCACCTCGATCTTCACCTCAAAGGTTACGACGTTGGAGACATTGACCCCTTTGGGGGATATCTGTACCACCCGGCCATCGAATTTCTTCGAGGGGTAGGCGTCAACTGTAATGATGGTCGGCTGGTCGAGAGTGATTTTGCCAATGTCCGCTTCATCCACCGAGGCGAGAACAAAAAGCCGGCTAAGGTCCGAGATTGTCATCAAGGTGGTGCCGCCGCCTACATTGGAGATGGGTGAGGATATTATCTGGCCTACCTGTACTTCGCGGGTGGTTACGATTCCATCGAGGGGCGAGACGACCTTGGTGTCGGCTAGACGCTGCTCAGCAACCTCTAAGGCTATCTTCTTTATCTCAACCTCGGTTTCAGCTATGCGGATTGATTGGCGGGTTACCTCAAGCGCTCTTTCTTTGGCTTCAATCTCATCCAGAGAGAGGCGGGCTTCTTTAAGGTCGGCTTCCGCCGTAACTGCGGTGGTACGCGCCGTGTCGTACTCCTCGCGGCTAGCGAGTTTTGAGGCCAGCAACTCCTCGATGCGCTTGGCCTTGGCTCTGGAATCCTCCTCTTTGGCGCTTGCGGCGATGATTGCAGAGTTTGCCCGGCCACGCTCGGAGCTTAGATTAGCCTCCTCCAGAAGTAGCTCCTCCTTTGCGCTGGTCAACTTTGCCCTGGCGGACTCAAGCGCTGCTTTTGCCTGCCTTACCGAGCGCTTTTCATCCACGGGGTCGAGCTCCGCGATAAGCGCCCCCTTTTTTACCTTTTGGCTGACATCGTAAGGGAGGCTTACGACTTCTCCGCTCGCCTTGCATTTAATCTCTACGTCGAGGTTCGAGACAACCTTTCCATCCGAGTCCACACGTTCAACGATTGAGCCTCTTTCTACCTCGGCGGTTGTTCCGGTGGGGCTGTTTTCCTCCTTGGCAGGTTCCTCCCGCATAAAAAAATATCCGCCTGCCATGATTGCCGCCAAGAGCGCAAGCAAGAGCAACTTTTTCAAGATGACCTCCCTCGTAATGAATATAAAAACAACCTTATGAGTAATATCACTCTTTTATAAGGCTCGCTATCTTGATGAAGATGTTAGACGCTGGTGGGGCAGCTTTGTAGTACGGGAAGTAGCCCGTTCCTCCTTTTATTTTGGTAGCCGGAGCGTTGGGCTTTTGCCCTTTGCTTTTTTCTCCAAGAGGGTAAAGTGTCCTTGGTTTCCCTGCTTGCGCGAATGGTTAATATTCTTTAGCCTGATGAAGAGTTCGCTTTTAACGTGCGGTGGTTTTTTTAGCGATATCCGTGGTCAAGTGACGGGAGCGTCGATGAACTTTTCAATACGTATTCCGATAATCCTTGGCTCCATCCTTTTGGTTTGGAGCACGCACCTTATAATCGCGCCATACTCCTATGTTAATTCCGAGCGGGTTCTAAAGCAGCATGCCCGCGACATCATGCAGAATATCTCGGACCTTACCCTTGAACAGTCCTACAACCACCTAAGTAAGGCAACAAGCGCGGCTCACCTGGCAAAGCAGCTTCTGGGCTCCGATGTTTTCGACAACTACGAGGATGGACTGGGTTCTCTTGAGCGGTACTTCTTCGACCAGTTGACAATACATCCGCACCTCGCCGGAATATACTTCGGGAACCCGAAGGGTGACTTCTTTTACGTAAGCCGAAACAACTCAAAGGTGCCAGGCGGTTTTCGCACCAAGATAATAAGAAACACGCCGGAGGGCAGGGATGTCGAGCTTCGATGGAGGGAGGACGATTATACCTTCCTAGGCCGGGACCATACTCCCGAGGACACTTATGACCCCAGAGCGCGCCCCTGGTATAAAAAGGTGATGGAGCAGCGGCGCATTGTCTGGACCTCGCCCTACATCTTCTTCACGTCAAAAAAACCGGGGGTGACCATCGCCGGTCCCGCCTTCAAGGACCTTGGGGAGATGAAGGGGATCGTTGGCGTGGATATAGAGATAGACGAGCTGTCATCATTCATCGGAAGGTTAAGGGTGGGCAAGGCGGGAAAGGCGTTTATTTTCAACCGCGACTTGGACATGATCGCTTACCACGATGTAGACAAATTAACGGTTCCCAGCGACGACAGCGGCGGGCTAAGGTTGGCTAAACTTAAAGACCTTGGCAACCCCGTGATAGAGGCCGCCTACGATTCTGTCAACTGGGAGCGGGGAGACGCCGGCGAAATTAAGTTTTCCGAGCCGAAGTATATAAATTATGAGTTTGATGGGGAGAACTACATGGCAATGTTCACGCCATTTCCCGGAGCGGAGCTCTCCTGGATTATCGGCGTGTACGTTCCTGAAAATGATTACCTGGGTTCGCTTAAAGAAAATCAGAATATACTCTTTTACGCGACTGTACTGGTTACAATTCTAGCGTCCTGGCTAGCTTACAAATTCGCCGGTAAACTTACGAAACCAATCGAGATCCTCCAAAAGGAGGCCCGCGCTATTGAAGAAAACGACCTGAAAACCCGTTTCGATATCGAATCCAACTTCTCGGAGATTCAGGAGACCGCCAACTCCTTTGCGCGCATGAAAGCTTCTTTGATCCATTTTAAAGACAGGTTGCGTGAGCGTGAGGAGATTTACCGGGCTATTACCGGAAGCGCAAACGATGCCATCGTTATGATCGACGGCAACCAGNGGCAACCAGAGAGTTTCATACTGGAATCCCGCTGCTGAAAAGATTTTCGGCTATCGGGAGGATGAGGTTTTGGGGCGTGACGTAGTCGCTCTTTTGGCCCCTGAGCGGTATTCGTCAGAGGCCAAGGAGGGTTTCACCCGGTTCATGGCAACGGGGGACGGGCCCTATTCGACAACGGCTATAGAGCTTTTGTGCCGCAATAAGGCTGGGTCCGAGTTGCCAGTGGAGCTTTCCCTCTCTAAGATTCAGATCGGCAATCTATGGCAGGTGGCCGGTATCTTTCGTGACGTAACTGAGCGCAAGAGGGGCGAAAACCTCAAAAAACAACTGGTAAGGGACCTCCACGACGGGATCGGCGGCAATTTGGCGAATATAAAACTCCTCTCCGAGATGGTAAAGCAGGGGGATGGGGGAGAGTTCTCTATCAAGGCATTGGAAAGCATCTCCGAAGTTTCCGACAGCTGCATTTCCGAGATTCGTAATTATATGAATGTGTTGGATAAAAAGAATCTGGGCTGGGAGGAGGTAACCTCCGAGCTCAGGCAGTATTGCGGCAAAACACTTGAGCCTCACCGCATCGGCTTTAGGATGGAGAGCAATATAGAGGAGGGAAGTCCATCTCCATCGACCCTCGCCTATATGAATATCTTTAAAATCGTCAGAGAAGCGGTGACCAATATAATCAAGCATTCCGGCGCACGAAGAGCAAACGTCGCACTTTCCGTATCCGCTGATTCGCTTAACCTTACGATCTCCGATGACGGCGAGGCGGCTCCGAAAATATCAGGGAGCGGAAGGGGCATGATGACTATGCAGTCACGCGCAAAAGAGCTTGGGGGTACAATTTCATTTTCATACGAGGGTGGTATGACGATTTCGCTTTCCGTGCCCCTCTCCGGCCCGGGAGCGTAGCGCGGGAGAAGTCAAAATGAAGGTTTTGATCGTTGAAGACAACACAGCCTTGAGAGAGAGCCTTGTTATGCTACTCTCCGGTGAAGACTACTTTGAGATAACCGGTAGTTACGGCACCGCTGAGGAGGCTATGGAGGCAATGGCGCATCAGCAGCCCGATATCCTCCTCGTAGACCTCGGCCTCCCGGGAATTTCCGGCACAGACCTCATCAAGTGGGTCAAAGAGCATGCTCCGCAGGTAGATATAATGGTGCACACCATATTCGATGACCGTGACAATGTTTTCTCCGCTATTAAGGCGGGCGCGTCCAGCTATATTTTAAAGGGCGCCAAGCCTCGTGAGCTTGTAGAGGCGATCCTCGACCTGCGCTCAGGCGGCGCGCCAATGAGCCCAAAGATTGCCCGCTCGGTAATAGGCGAATTTCAGGAGGTCAAGATACACAATGACTTTCTGCTCACCGTGCGGGAGAAAGAGGTGCTCGTCGGCCTTGAGAGGGGTTTAACGTACAAAGAGTTGGCTGAAAGGATGAACGTCAGTCACCATACCGTCCACACACATATAAAACACATCTATGAGAAGCTTCAGGCAAAAGGCAGGAGAGAAGCGCTATCCAAAGCCAAGAATAAGGGGATCATCTGAAAAGTCTTTCCTTTTTTTGAATCCGATACCTGCAAAAATACCCGAAATATACCCATACTCGGGTATGGTTCAACACCATCCTAAGCGTTTATCATTAAAAATAGATAAGGTATGTCAAGCTGGCCCCGGTTACAGGAGCAGTAGGTTGAGGCTGAGTCTATATGAATCGCTCTTCGTGTCCTTATCGCTTGTACTGTTTGCAAGCGCAAGCTACCTGCTTATTTATTAACCGGGGTAGAAGTTATTAGTGGTTTTTGCCGCGGCAAGTGCTGCAACCGGAGGGGATTGACCCACCTTTAGGGTGGCGAAGGCATGGCGACGGGGTTTGCCCGCCGCCATGCCGGGTCAGTTGTGGCATATTAGGCCCGAAAAGAGTACGGGGTGGGCGCACCTGCTTTCGTTCACCTCAAATTGACCCCCATTCGCAAACGTGATTGGGGGTGTTTTTTGTCAAGGCGTTGCCATTTTCCTTACCCGTTCTGCCACTAAAGTGGATTTTTCAC
>PKTU01000018.1 GCA_002869005.1 Deltaproteobacteria bacterium | reverse complement strand
TGATAATAACCGCTCTGGCATCGAGTGCCCTACTATCAAGCGCCTCCCAATAAAGCTTCATGTCGGCGAGGGTGAATTTACGGTCGCCGATCTCTATCATCACCTCATCATCTGCCGGAGGATCTGGTAGCTTTTCCTCTTCAACTACAGCCTCGGCATCACTGGCCTTATCGGTACTGCACCAGCTAGCGACCAGCATGGTCAATGGCAGGACCGCAACAAACAAAATAGCAATTATCCGCTTAAACATTTTCTACCGCTCTCCTCTAAATGCCGCAGAGAAATCTGGCGGCGCATACAGGCAAATGTGTTTGCCGGGCGACGTTAACACTACGCAACCCGCGCAGTTTGTCAGGCAATAATTCCAGAATGAAATCAATGGGAATTAGAGCCAATGATACAAAGGCTGTCAATATGCCATTTAACCCCTGGTGGGGCAAATAACCCAGCGCCTCTCTATATAGCTATATTTACAAGACAAAGGCGCTGAAGATTCAAATCAATTAGGTTTACTTGCCCTTTTTCGTCTTAGCCGCCATGGCTTCGCGTGCGAGGGCTTTTTTGCGCTCTTTGAGCCTTTTTCTGCGGCGCTTGATCTCTCTTTGTCTCTCACTGATTCCCATTTTGATTCTCCTTAAAAATTATAGACAAAAGCAGCTCTTCAATCAGAATTCGACCCCACGCTGGGCTTTTATTCCAGCTTTGTAGGGGTGTTTGATCTCCCGCATCTCCGTCACCAGATCCGCGGCCTCTATTACTTCGGGCTTAGCCCCTCTGCCGGTCAAGACGAGGTGCAATCCCTCTGGTTTGTCGCCGATAAGCTTCAGAAGCGATTCCAACGGGACCAAACCGAGGTCCACGGCGCAGTTGACCTCATCCATTATAACCATATCCCACTCGCCGGATAGCACCCTCTCGCGAGCGGCAAAGAATGCCTCCATCGCCGTCTCAACATCCTCCGGCGCGGGGGTTGCCCCGCCGACGCCAACAAATCCGCGGCCCATCTGCCTTAACTCAAAGCCCGGCAGAAACTCCGGCGCCTTAAGCTCGCCGTATTTCCAACCACCCTTGATGAACTGCACCATAGAGACTTTAAGCCCCTGCCCTACAGCCCTCAATGCCAGCCCCAGCGCGGCAGTGGTCTTGCCCTTGCCGTTGCCGGTATTTACTATTACGAGACCCTTTTTATCCATTATGGTTAGACTCAGAAGAGGCCGGGAAGGTTTAGGCCCATCCCGCCGGCAACCTTACCCATCTCGTTTGCCACCATCTCCTGACTCTTCTTAATCGCCTCGCTGACCGCCGCGATTACCAGGTCCTGTAGCATCTCAACATCATCGGGGTCCACGACTTCCGGGGAAATTTTAAGCTCAAGTATATCCTGTTTACCGCTAACCTTACAGGTGACCATCCCACCGCCTGAGCTAGCCTCGATAGTCTTTTCGGCAAGCTCCTCCTGGATCTTCGCCATCTTCTTTTGCATCTGCTGCGCCTGGCGCATCATATTTCCAAGACCCTTCACGTCAAATCTCCTTTTTATTTATCAACCTTAACTTCTTCTATCTCAGCCTCAAGGCTCCGCTGGAGATGCTGGACCACCGGGTCTGCGATCATCTCGCGGCGGTGTTTCCGCTCAAGGTCCGACTCTCTTCTTGCGCGCTGGGCTGTGGACTCCTGGCCCTTTGGCACAACAACCTCTACGCGGACTCTCCTCCCGGTAAGTTTACCTGCAATTTCAGCTATCTCCTCAACCTTATTTTCCACTGAGATCCTGTGATCGCTCTGAGCCTCAATTGCCAGATGACCCTTTGCTTCATCCCACAAGACAACCTTGGCATGGCATCCGACCACCTCGCCGAAGGGCCCTAACCGTTCCACGATAGCGCGAAAGAGCGCTTCAGGATTTTCAGGCTTGGTTCCGCTCCAACCGTCATCAGCGGGAGCACCCTCATTTTCAACCTCTTCGACGGGCAACTCCTCCGCGTTGACGTCATAGGAATCAACCGGCGGGAGGTCATCACTATCGGGAGCGGAAAAGTTCTCACGGGAAGGCGTGCTTGCCGCCGCAGGAGATGCCTTATCTTCAACCCTACCATGAGAACTTTGGGCAAAAGCGGGTTTGGCCTCTCTCATCAAGCGACCGGCATTAACCGCAGCGGCCGCAGCGCGCTCCGGCAACTCGGCCAATGATATCAGCGGCGGCATCTTCGCCATTTTAAGGAGTATCATCTCCAAAAGGACGCCGGGACGAGAAGCAAGGCGAAGACGCTCCACACCATTCGAGAGCATATCGAAGAGCGCGTGGAGTTCCTCCCACTTCACCTCTTCCACAATAGCCGCCGACCGAGAAGCCTCCTCGCCCACTAGGTCTGTCAAAGGTGCCGAGTCCTCAACCGACTTGGTCACGGCGAGGTCGCGAAATAGATCCTGCAAATCGACCGAGAAGCGCTTAAAGTCAACTCCGTACTTCTCCGCCTCGGAGAAGAGCGAGAGCACCGCCTCTCCATCTTTACCGATTATAGCCTCGGCGATGCTAAACAACAGGTCCCTGTCGACGACCCCCAGAACATCTTTGACATCCTGGTATGTGACTTCATCGCCTGCATATGAGACGACCTGGTCAAGAAGACTCTGTGAATCCCTGACGCTCCCCTCAGCCTCACGAGCGATGGAGAGAAGAGATTTATCCTCTATCGAAATCTTCTCGGAGGCGGCGATATCGCTCAGGAGGCTGATTAACTCCTTGGTCGAGAGACGCTTGAAGTCATATTGCTGACAGCGGCTGAGTATCGTAACCGGGACTTTGTGGGGGTCTGTGGTCGCGAAGATGAAGACTACATGAGGCGGAGGCTCCTC
>PKTU01000168.1 GCA_002869005.1 Deltaproteobacteria bacterium | reverse complement strand
TGAAGAGGCGCTTCCTGAAGCAGAAGCGGCAGAAAGTTCCGCAGACGTTGTTGACCAGCAAGAGCGCGGTGTCGGTGTATTTGTGTTCACAGCCCTGAGCGGCGACGTAATCGTGCTCCGAAGATGCGTCCAGCTTGCCCCAAGGCCGAAGCTCGGCTTCCGAGGGGATGGCGATTCGGCGGATCGGATCGTCAGGGTCATCCCAATCTATCAGGGAGATGTAGTATTCATTGCTTAAAAATGCGTATTTTCTCTCCACTGCAAGTAGCGTGGAACGCATTTTATCTGTCATATCAGCTACTTGCGTAACATTGGAAAGTTTTGAAATATATTTTGTTTTAATCATGACACCTCATTTAAATTGCTGATTCAGAGTGTATCGGCGGTGTTGCTTACGGGTACTGCTCTTTGCGTAAACTTAAAACAGAGGGAGGGCGGAGTAGTTTTTGTGCCCTTGTATAAGCAGTTTATTACGAACGCTTGGGTTTTGCAAATTTGGGCACGAGTCCAAGGCGGTTTTCAGGACGAACTTTCAGTTGTTGCGGCCCGTGAAATGCTCAAGGAGGTTTTGATTTCGTTCGCTGATATCGTCGAAGTCGACGGTTATGGCAAACTCACCGTCGCCAAGGCAGCTGGACAAAACGACGTGGCCTTTAAAAAAGAGGAGCTTACGCCCCGCGAGCATGACCATCCTCACCGATTCGCCGCTACCGATAGTCTCGTCGCTTAAAAATGAGCAGCCGTAAGTATCAACTCTGGTTGTCCATCCTTTTGCGCGCAGGTTGGCATACTCCTCTTCTCCCGCGATGATTTCCCATTCGGTAAGCTGCTTTGACTTATTTGCTCTAAATCTTCTTGCGCTCATTTTCCCCTCCTGTAGCAAGGCTTTTTCTTTGGGGGCTTTTTAAAGATACCCCTTGGAGGAAGTCGCGCTAGTGGGAAAAAGATACTTTCTATGGAAAAGGTGAAAATTTTTGGTAAAAATAATCTTTTACGACTTTTCAAGAGCATATAGAACAAAATGAACGAGTTTACTCCACCCCCTTACCTTAGAAACGGTCACGTACAATCCCTCCTCGCCAGCGCCGGGCCGAGAAAATTTATTGCCAGGCATCTCGCAAAAGAGGTTATCTCCAACTCTGAAGAGGTGATATTCACCACGTCGGAAGGGGCGAGACTGCTGGCTTATTACTCCGCGAACCCTGAGGAGAAAAGGGGGCTCGTAACGCTCATCCACGGTTGGGAAGGAAGCTCTTCGTCATCGTATATTCTCTCTGCCGCGGCTCACCTTTACGCGCGGGGCTTTTCAATTGTCCGCCTTAACATGCGCGACCATGGCCCCTCCCACCATCTGAATAGGGAGCTTTTTCACTCCTGCCGACTTGACGAGGTTGGCGAGAGCGTGGCAATGGCCGGGGAGCGCTTCGCCCTTGGCGGTAAACACTTCTTGGCCGGATTCTCCCTTGGAGGAAACTTTGCGCTTCGCATCGCGGCAAGCCAATGGGGTAGCGGGCTCTCGCATGTCGTCTCCGTGAGCCCTGTGATAGACCCGAATCGAGCTATGAAATCGATGAACGAGGGTCCCTTCATCTACTCGGCATACTTCGTCCGCAAGTGGAAGCGCTCCTTGAGGAAGAAAGCCGCGCTTTTCCCCGACCTCAACCTGGAGGGAGGACTTTCTGGTAGCACGCTGGACGAGCTTAACGCCTACTTTGCCCCTCAGCACACGCCATATCCGGACGCCCCGACATACTTTGGCGCTTACGCCGTTACGGGCGACGCCCTCTCCGGCCTAAAAACGACAGCAACCATAATAATGAGCGAAGATGACCCGGTCCTTCCCGCCGAAGACCTTGAGATGGTCGATGACAACCCAAAGATCAATATAATCAGCACCCGGCATGGGGGACATTGCGGCTTCATCTCCAACTTGAAATTAAAGTGCTGGGTGGACGAGCGGCTGGATGAGCTGTTTTGTTGAAATTTTGCTCGGAAAAATAGTGGGGGAGGCTTTAGCCCCCCCCGGACGAAAGATGCCGACATGGGCTCGAACGTTCCCGTTATCGGCAGGAGAAAAATTTTTGGCGCTGTTATAAATGGGAGAGAGCGCCGGATGACTCAATATGTTGCGTTGCGATAAATTTATGCCACAATTTGTAGGGTGGTGTCAACTTTCACTTGCGTTTGTACTCTAATAATCATTGGCGTGCCGGTGTTTTGATTGTTAATATCCCTCAACCCGGCCTCTGCCGGAATTAAAATTACCTAATACTGCGCGGGGTTTCCCCATATGACGGATAGCATCTTCGATAGCGGAGAGATAGAAAAGCTCGCTGAAATATACAGCCGCGCGAGGGAAGGGCTCGGTGAATCGACCTCGACCCTCGATGGTTGGCAGCGGAGAGTTGAATCCCTCGGCGACCTCGGCTCAAGGACATTCAAGATAGCTGTCGCGGGTACGGTCAAGAGCGGGAAGACGACGCTCGTCAACACCCTCCTCGGGGACGACCTCCTAAAGCGCGGCGCGGGCATAGTGACATCGGTAGTTACCAGGGTGCGCGGGAACCACACTCTTGATGCCCTGATAAAGTTGAAGGGTTGGGGTGAGATAAACAGAGAGGCTTCTGACGCCGCCCTCTTTGTCGGCTTCGTCACCGATGAGGGGGAGACCTTCGACCTGCGCTCTGAATCTATGCGTGGGAGGCTTTCCGAATATATATCTAGCCTTGGTGAGGAGTTTCTCGGTGATGACGGCACCTATGAGAAGCACGCTGCCCTCCTGCTGGCGATGCTGGACGGCTACGACCGCGTAGCCTCGCTCATTACCCACGACGGCGGCGAGCTTACCTATAGCGGCGATGATTTTCACCGCCATAAAGAGTTTTCCGGTGACGATTCAATGGCGGTCTTCGTTGAAGATCTCTCCCTGAGAATTCCTGATTTCCCGCTAAAAGGAGACACCGAGATCGCAGATTGCCAGGGGTACGACTCTCCAAACCCAAGGCACCGTGAGCGGGTTCAGCAGTACCTTATAGACTCGCATCTCATCGTTTATGTCGTCTCCTCCAGGGTGGGCCTTAGGGATGCCGACCTTCGTTTCCTAAAGGACATTGAGCGGCTAGGGCTCATAAAGCAGACCCTCTTCGTACTAAACGTTGACCTGTCCGAATATGAGGCGGCGAGTGAAGTAGAGGGCGCCAGAGCCCGGCTTGCCCGCGAGCTGCGCCCCTTCATCGAGGTCCCGGAGATAATTGCTTTAAGCGCGCTAAGGGCGCTCTTAAAAAAACTTGACGGCGCCGGCGCGAAGCTTACAAAAAAGGAGAGGCTACTCCTGGCCCTCTGGGATGAGGAGGATGCTTTGCCCAGCGGCGGGTTCGATGATTTTAGCGGACTTTTGAGCGTAAGGGTTGGTGAGCGGCGTGAGGATGAGCTGGCGGGGCTGGTCCGCTCGACCCTCTCCAAGGCCGCGGAGGTGTTGCGCCTGAGGCTGAAAAATCTTCAGAAATTCGGGGGCAGCCGAGGCGAAGCGCTGGAGGCGGGGCTCGACTCGATGAGCGATGCCCGGGAGATAATCGCGCGCTCTTTCAAAACCTTCGAGGGCGCGCTAACCTCACGCGCCCAGACTATAAAGACCCAGACCTACTCCCGCGTTACAGGCAAATTCCATCCCTCAGGCGGTTCGATTGCAAATGAGGTTATGGCCTATGTCGGCACCATGAAGCCCTCTATCGCCTCCATCGATTTTAGCCAAAAGGAGAAGTTGTTCGCCAAATTGGCTGGGGTCCAGCAGAAGGTCCGGGAGGAGTTTCACCGCTACAAGGTAGAGACGATAAACCCCATGGCCGTTGAGACGATTCGAGAAATATGGGGCGACGTAACGGAGGAGATGGACGCAGCGGCGCACGACTCCGCTTCACTCGTGATCGAAGCGGTTGAGGGTTACCGCTCCCTTGCAATGGACCTCGGCATCGAGGTCGGTGAAATGGAGCTCCCTGAGCTCGAAGCCTCCATTGGCAAAAAAAAGGTGCCCCTTTTCTCGGCGGTTACCGTCCCCGCAGCCGAGGCAAGCGCGAAGCACCTCATCTCCTTTGCAAGCCATTGGTCGGTTAAGATGGCGACGGGGTGGGCGGCTAAGCTGCTCTCCAAGCGTGACACGGACTCCGGGAGCGACCAGTTAGTCTCCAAGGGGGTTGAAACTGCCCGTGAGCTTATCGCAGAGGAGGCACGCTCAGCGCTCTTGCACTACAATGAGCACGTGAAATATCAACTACTGGGCAAGAACATCGATGAACTCCTCTCCTCCTGGATTGAGAACTATAGAGAGACCCTTGATGTGCTGACGGGAGAGGTCGATTCAATCCTAAACGCGCTGGATGCCTCTCGCGAGGAGCTCTCACGCCGCGGGCCGATAATCGAAGAGTTGTTGTCGGAGCTTGACGCGGCTGGATATTAGAGACTTGGCTGATGTGCCAAAGAAAAGGCCCTGCGCGTAGCGCAGGGCCTTTTTTGCAGTTAGTGGCGCTCTCCTACTGACAGAGGGCGTCTATGAAGCAGCCGGTGGAGCCGGTGACAGGTTTGGCCTCAGGCTCTTCGCCTTCGGGAGTTTCACCCGGCTGGATTGGTTCCATCCCGGCTAGGTGCGCGAAGGCATGCGCCGCCTCTTCGGTGTGCTCTACGATCTCCATCTGCGTGGAGCCTATGAAGTCGCCTGGGATGACGAAACTGCCCGGATTCGGTGAGACGTTGGAGAAATCCGGCGAGACGTCATCGGTGGAGCCGTTGGCGTTGGCGTCGATTGGGTGCACGTAGGACGCTATCTCGTCCTCCACATAAATCTTACCTGCCGTTACGAGGTTGTTGAAATCCTCTATGGCCCAGGGGAGGAATACCACGCGCCTCGTGGAGAGGCGGGCGTTGAAGGCTACATCGGGGTCGCCGGGCTTGTCCATCTCTATGATGGGCATGTTGCGCTCCTGGTCGAAGCCTACTACGTTGACGTGGCAGTCGACGCACTGGCGGACCTTGCCCACGTTGGTGGGCTCTCCGTTGTTGGACATGCCGCCCAGATAGTCGTAATCCTTGGGCGCGCCGAGCGCTTGTGAGGCGGGGAGGATATTGTGGGTGATGGTGAAGTAGTGCGCCACCATCGTAAGCCTGAGGTCGTGGATGGTGCCGGGCTTGCCCGCAAGCTCATCCTCACGCGCAAGGACCGTTTCAAGCGCTTGCCTTACAGCGTCGAGTTCCGTTTCGTTGGATATCTCCGGCCTGAGGTCGAAGTTGTCGTCCCAGATAATCTCTTCATTTATCAGTATGAGCCCCATCTGGTGAGCGCCGTTCATAACTTCGCGGCTCGTCGCCCCGGCGATGATTGAATTCATCTCGCGGAAGTAGAGGACTTTATCCACCTTGCCCTCTTCGTCGAAATCCGCCCAGGTGAGGATCGTCACCGGGTTGCCCGGGAAGAGCTTGATCTTGCCGTCCTGGTCGGGCTTTTTGTAGAGGACGGGGGTCATGTTGAAGTAGCTCTGGCCGTTTGCCGTCGCTACGAACGCCTCAGGGCCCATGGTTGTGTCGGTGTAGCCGTCCATGTCCGTCATCATCGTGTAGAACATGGCGTAGGGGTCCATCGGCTTCATGGGGTTGAAGTACTCCGGGAAGACGTTGTCGTTGATGATGGAGCGCATCGCCGTGAGCGCGTCGGGCCCGGAGGGGTCGAAGTAGGCGATGGAGGTGACGACGTCCATACCGTAGAGGGGGTTGGACTGCCCCGCCCACTGGAGCCCGCCGACGCCGTAAAGCGGCGCGGCAGCGTAGTAGCCGGGCTGTGGGTCCATGATGCCGAAATCATAAAAATCGCTGAAGGGCTTCATGTCGTCGATGTTGCCGGGGTCTCCGGGGTTAGGCATGTAGCGTGAGTTGAAGTTGTAGGCTATGCCAAGCGAGTAGTCGAAGGCTCTAAAGGACCAGTAGCTCTTCTGAGGCACGTGGCAGGTCTCACAGGCTACGTGCTCGAAGTGGTCTATGACGTTGGCTTCGCCATCGAAATTCTCGCGGTGTGCAAGAACCATGGCGTCCTTGTCGTGGCAGTCGACGCAAACCTTGATACGTGTGTAATCGAGGTCGTTTCTCACGGTGCCGCCGGTGTCGATTCCCTTGCCGAAGTTGTGGTTGGCGTTTGTAGCGGTGCCGTCTTTCTTGGCGTGGCAGTCGACGCACTCCACGCCCTTCGAGGCATGTACGTCATAACCGGCCAGCTCGGAGGGTGCCTTTTTCAAAGCGGCGATGTCAGCCAGAAGCTGCTCGTAGTCTTCCATACCCTCGTAGTCCATCTTCCACCAGGTACCGCGCTTTGGAACGTCCGCCTTCATACCCATATGGGCGGGGCGGATGTAGACGCCGTCATTTACAGGATCGACAAAACCTACATGGCAGCGGCCGCAAACAAGATCCCACTTATGGCCGCCGGTGTCGTCGGAGGCGAGGATGGGAGCTTTTGAGCCCTGAGCATCGGCGAAGAGTGCGAGGTCCTGAGGGTCGTAGTAAATCTCTGCGTCAAAGTAGTTCTGGACCTCGCTTGGAACCTGCGCCAGGGTGACGCCGGGTTTTTTGACGAGCTTAACGTAAGCGAGCGGGATGCCGTCACCGTCAAGATCGAGCCCCATCATGCCGGCGGAGGCGGATTCCCTGAAGTGATAGCCGAGAAACTTCCTCGAAGCCCAGACGAAATCGCTGCCCACCGTTACGTGGTTGGTTTTCTGGTCGAAGGGGCTGTAGCCGTTGTGCATGGTGAAGCCGTTTTGACCTTCTTGCGCCATCGGCCTGCCGCCCTCAACCGTCGGCATTCTCACCGCGTCGCGGGTGGCGGGGGAGGGGGCGTCGAGCGAGGAGTAAAAGAGCCCTTCGACGTACTCTCCCGAGAGGGGCTTGGAGTAACGGCTCGGCGAGTAGACCTTGTAGCCCGCGCCGGCCTCGGCAACCTCCGCCTCGGTGGGGTAGCGGCCGAAGGAGATCGCGTATATGTCATCGTAGTCGCTGGTATCGGCGTTCCACTTTGCGATGAGGAAGCTCTGGAGCATGGGCGAGTAGGACTGCACCTTGACTCCGTCAGCGGTGGTGAGCCTGCCGAAAAGGGGATCGACGTGGCACATAAGGCACTCAGCCTCCATTACGCCGGAGTCCTCCCAATCATGCATTCTCGGGCCGGAGAGGCTGGGGCTGGGCATCTGCCCGCCGCTCATGGCGTCCATGTAGAAGTTGAGCGGCGCCGATGCTATTGAGTCGAGGTCGTAGCGGAAGTAGTCGCCGGAGAGGTTGCCGAACTCGCCCGCTGCGATGGCGTCCTTATTTGCTGCATAAAATTCGTCGTACCTGTTGCCGTTGCGGTCGACCTCATAGGGGCCGCCGCCCATGTGGCAGGAGGTGCAGGTGGCAATTTCGTCCGCGCTGCCTATATCAAAGGTGGTGCTGTCTTCGTTGTTCTGTGCCGCCAACTGGCGGTACGAGGGGGGTCACCAGCCTCCGTATTGGCCTGGAGAGGTTATGTTCTTAAGCGTTGGGAGGGTTTCGAGCAGTCCGTCCTCGCCGGTAAGTATTTCGCCCACCTCGTCTTTGAAGCCGTCGCCGTTGGCGTCAACCATCTCGTTCGCGCCGAGCTGGAAGTGGTAAGCGGAGGTTATGCCCTCGTAATCGTGGCAAAGGTCGCAGGACTGTTTAGCGCTCATCGCCGGTCCCCTGACCATTGCACTGTCGCTGCCGCCAAAGCTGATTGTGTCGGTATAGTCGAGGTTTTGGAGGATCGAGTCGCCGATACCGTCACCATCGCCGTCAGCGAAGGTTCTAAGCTCGATTGGAGCCTGGTGGGCAAAAGCGGTCGAGGCGACCGCCAGCGCACCCAGTAAGGTCAAAAGCTCTTTACGCATGTTGAAGTTTCCTTTCCTTTTACAAAAGCTAGAAACCCGCCGTGTGGCAGCCTCTGCATGAAGATTCCATTGAAGTGTGGCAGACGAAGCACCCATCTGAGTCGAGTGAGCCTTCGATGCCGTGTCCATTAGCTATCCAGCCGTTCAGGGGCCTGTGGTTGCGAGTCGCGTTGGCATGGCAATCGGAACAGTATGTTGCGACATGGCACTCGCTGCACCCGTCGGAGTCGAGGGTAGCTTCAAGGCCGTGCCCCCTCAGCTTCCACCCGGCAGTGTGCGTGGAGGGCTTTGTTGTCCTGTGGCAGCTCATGCAGGGGTCAGCTCCCTCATGGCAGTATCCGCAGGAGGATTCATCCGACATGTCGTGGGACTTGGCCCAGAGGGCGGTGTGGCTCTTGGGCTTCTCTCCCTGCTTTATCTCTGAGTGGCAGGTGGTGCACCCGGCCGGTGCGTCATCTCCGTTGTGGCACTTCTGGCAGGTCTGCATCGTCGGGAGAAAGGCAGCGGAGAGGGCCTTGGAAGTTGATACCTCGCCGTGGCAATCCTTACAATCGGCGTCCTCATGCACCTCATGGTCAAAGGTGACGTCGGCGTAGGAGGCTGGCTTGGCGGCATTGACCGCGTACCCTTTATCCTTGCCGATTAGGTGGCACATGAGGCACTCCTCCGAGGGGTTGGCTTCATCGATATCGTGACACTCCTTGCAGGGTTCCATCGTTGTGCGCATGGAGCCCTCGTTGCCCGGGTGACACTGGGCGCACTCCGCCTCGCCGCGGTGAAGGTCGTGACTGAAGGTAATCCCGGCTCCCATCTCCTTGCAACCGCTCAAGAAAAGGGTCAGCGCCGCGAGGAGGGAGAGCGCGATAAAATTCTTAATCAATGTCTTCATCTTCCGCTCTCCTAGAAGTTGAGGGTTAGGGAGGTCGTGAAGGTCTCAACCTTCTCGACACCGTAGAGTTCGTCAAGGGTATCGTCGGTCTCGGCGGAGTAGCTGGCGTCGACCTCCCATACCTCGGAGCCCTTGTAGTTGATACCGGCGGTTAACGCCTCCGAGACCTGGTTCTCAAGCTGGTTATTTAGGTCCGACTCCTTTGAATACCAGGAGGCGTAGATTTTAAGAGGCTCGATTATCTCTTGCTCCACATCTATGGAGTAGGAGGATGAAGAGCTCTCATAACCGGCAAGGCGGTCCTCCTCCCAGAGGGAGTAGCGCGCCGCGAGGGAGAAACCGTCGATGAGGAGGTCGTTTAGGTTGAAGCCTAACCTATAGACGTCAAAAGAGGTGTTCCCCGAGGACTCGTAGGACTCCTCGTCTATAAGGTCTCGTTTGATGTAATCGGCGCTTATGGAGAAGCTCTCGCCGAAGTATTTATCCAACCCGATGCGGTACTGGTTGTAAGGGGCTTCACGGTCGAGGTTCAGCCTGTCAACTCGGTAGTCGCTGTAGCTGGCATCGCTCGTGTAATCGTAGAGGTAGTCGGCGTGTTCGTAATTGCCGATCTTCTTTTTAAAGTTACCGAAGAGGCGCGCGTCAAAAGCATTCAGGAGGTATTCGCCCTTTAGCTCTACCTCGCGCAGCCTCTCTTCCACCCACTTCGCCTCAAGCTTGGCCGAGACGGCTGAGGATAATTTCGCGGCGAGCTCGGCATTGTAGAGGTCGTCGAAGAGGTTCATGTAATTTGCTTTGAACTTGATGCCGGGGTGGAGTGGGAATTCGAGGCCGAGCCCGAAGATTGTATCGTCTTCAAGGTCGTCGTAGAGGTCCACGACAAAGCCGCCGAAGGTGCTTAGCTTGAAGCCTGAGCTCCCGCCGACGGAGTACGATAGCGCGGCTCCGTCCAAGTTGACGTTCTCCACCGAGCGCCAGTCAAAGCGCCCAAGGGTAAAGCCCAGATCCGCTGCTTTACCGGTTACTCCGGCGGAGTAAAGGTAAAAGCGCTTGTCGCCCGAGTGCTCGTAGACATCATTGTAGTAGATGGAGTCCTCATCTTCAGACTCCATGCCTGCTTTCAAGGCGCCGGAGGCGAAGATGGTCGCCTCTGCGGGGAGCCCTTCGGCTTTGAGGCTTAGATATTCGGTGAATAGCCCCCCCGAATCATCCTCGCTGTAATCGGCGTCCGCGCTCATGAATTCGAGGGTCGTCCTCGAAAGCCCGGATATTGTCGCCGCCGTAGCGCTTCCCGGCGTCCCGATTAGCGCCGAAATTGCCAGCGCCGACGGGAGGAGATAGAAAGGCCAACGTTTCATTTGCTCTCCCTTCATCTTAGTGTGAGTAGCTGCTAATGGAATGTAGATAAAATCCAAATCCCTATTTAGATGGTCGACTTAAAAAAAGGTCACAGAAAAACGTTTAAATCGGAAAAATAATGCGAGATTTTTTTTACGTGAAAAAAATATACCGCTGTATTTGAATTTTTCGAGGAGGATAAAAAAGAAAACGCCTTCTGCGCATTGGGCAAGAAGGCGTTTTTGATTTGGTAGACGAGGCGGGATTCGAACCCACGACCTTTGGCTCCGGAGGCCAACGCTCTATCCAGCTGAGCTACTCGCCCGTAAGGTGGCGCATCAAATCACATCTGCGTTACAATTGCAATCCTCCTTAAGAATTATAACCACCCCCGGGCCGGGGGAGAAGGAGCCTATCCAATTTGAAATCAAAATATCCGAGACCTCCGCTCGTCGCCGAGTCGGTGGCTCTAGCCAGACACACCACCATGGGGGTTGGCGGTGAGGCGCGCTACTTCTTCGTCGCTGAGGATGTGGAGGGGTTGAGAGCCGCCCTTAAATGGGCAAGTGAAGAGGGGTTGCCGGTGATCACCCTCGGCAACGGTTCAAACGTAATCGTCTCCGACGAAGGGGTGGAGGGACTTGTAATAATCCTTGGGCGTGGTTTTCGCGCGCACTTCATCGATGCCGATGGAGTAGTCACCGCCGGGGCGGCGACTATGATGCCGACGCTCGCACGTTTCGGCGTTGAGAGGGGTTTTGGCGACCTCCTCTTTATGAGCGGCATTCCCGGTTCAATCGGTGGCGGCGTTCTTATGAACGCGGGAGCGGAGGGGTTTGACCTCTCGGGGATAGTTGAATGGGTGGAGTACATGACAGCCGACGGGGCTACGGTGCGTCTTTCGCGAGATGAGATTGCATTTTCCTACCGGCGCTCATCTCTCGTGGGTCTAAAGGGAGCTGTGGTCACCCATGTGGGGCTAAAGAGCCATGTAGCGCCTTTAGCCGTAGCGGAATGTGAGGAGCGGGTTAGGAATTACATGCTTGGACGCCGCCTCCGCCAGCCTGGAATCGGTAAAAATTCAGGGTCGATCTTTAAAAATCCTTCCAGTGAAGTTGAAAACAGCGCCAACCCACATAAAAACCTCACGGCAGGGGCGCTCCTTGACCGTGCCGGGATGAAGGGGGTCACTGTCGGGGGGGCGCAGATCGCCGTAGAGCACGCTAACTGGATTGTGAACCTGGGAGCCGCGACCGGCTCAGATGTGCGTGAACTTATCTACCTCGCCAGGGCGCGAGTCCTTGACCTTTTTGGCGTGGAGCTTGAGCGTGAGGTTATCCTCCTGCCCGAGGATATCAGCTGAGCGCCTCCACTAAAGCGCCCATAACTTCCCCGGCGCTGCCTTGAAGGAAGATGTCCGTAATGCTTGAGGTGAGGTGCGTCGGCTCCAGATTTATCTCTATGATGGTGGCGCCGGAGCGGCTGGCGATGTGGGGCATCTGGTTGGCCGGGTAGACCTCCGCCGAGGTCCCGACGACAAGCATCGCCTTGCAGCTTTTTGCAAGCTGGTCAGCCATCGACATAGCTTCCGGCGGTATTCCCTCTCCAAAGAAAACCACATCGGGTTTAAGGTGCCTGCCGCACCTGCATAGCGGAGGGTTGCCGCGCCCTTCGGCCTCCTCCCGGCTGTAGCGCGCATCGCACCAAAGGCAGGTGTAGGCGCTTGATGAGCCGTGAAATTCGATTACCCTTCGGGAGCCCGCCGCTTGGTGCAGCATGTCGACATTCTGGGTGATTATGCCGTCGAGGAGTTTTCTCTCCTCAAGGGTCGCGAGGGCCTTATGGGCATCGTTCGGGTTCGCCGAGGAGAGGAGCTTTTCCATCGCCTCAAGCATTCTCCAAACCTTGGCAGGGTCCCGGTAAAACGCCTCTATCGTGGCGTATTCCTCCGGTGCGAAGCGCTCCCAGAGCCCCCCGCGGGAGCGGAAATCTGGTATGCCCGACTCAGTGGAAATTCCCGCGCCCGTGAGCGCCGCAACGCGTCCGCGCTTGAGCGCCAAGGCAGCCTTGGAGAGGTCGCTTTTAAGGCTCATTTATTATCGCGCCCTTAAATTTCGTACTTCTTCATTCTGTATCTTAGAGCGTCGCGGGAGAGGCCGAGCATCTTTGCGGCGCGGGTCTGGTTATGGTTGGTTTTCTCAAGGGCCTGCTCCAGGAGTTGCTGCTCGACATCCTCAATGTTCACCCCCTCTTCCGGAAGGGTGAAGACGCTAGCGTCCGAGGTCTTGGCTGCTGCGGAGCTGTCTCCGGTCATCTTCCAGGGTAGCGCGTCCCCGGTGATTACAGGTGGTGTGGAGAGGATCATTGCACGCTCGATCACGTTTCTCAGCTCGCGGATGTTTCCGGGCCAGTTGTGCCTTACCATTATCCTCTCGGCGTCCGGCGAAAAGGAGGTGAAGTTGGTCTTGAACTCCTCCGAGAAAGCTTTCATGAAGTGCCGGGCGATCGGCATTATATCCTCGACGCGCTCCCTGAGAGGCGGGAGGGTGAGGGGAATTACGCTGAGCCGGTAGTAGAGGTCCTCCCTGAAGCGCTTTTCCTCTATGGCTTTTTCGAGGTCGAGGTTTGTGGCCGCTATGATGCGTACGTCCACGGAGATGTCCTCATTGCCCCCTATGCGCTTGAAAACTCGCTCTTCTATGAAGCGGAGGAGCTTTGCTTGCAGCCCCGGTTTCATATCTCCTATCTCGTCGAGGAAGATAGTTCCGCCGTAGGCGAGCTCAAAGAGCCCTTTTTTCTTCTGCTTTGCGTCGGTAAACGCACCCTTCTCGTGGCCCATAAGCTCGCTCTCAAGGAGCTCGTCGGGCAGCGCTGTGCAGTTGATGGGCATAAAGGGTTTGTCGCAGCGGTCGGATTCGCGGTGTATGGCTTGCGCGATTACGTCTTTGCCAGTGCCGGATTCGCCCTGTAGGAGGACCGTCGTGGAGGCAGATTGCGCTATGCGCTGCGCCATCGAGATGATTTCGCGCATCTTTGGATTTACCGCGATTACCTTTTCAAAGCCGTGGCGCGATGAGTCCTTGGAGCGGAGGTATTCCACCTCCTGCCGCAGCGCCGACGCTTCAAGCGCGTGGCGTATCTTGGAGTGTACCTCAACGAACTCGAATGGCTTCGAAATATAGTCGTATGCGCCGAGCTTCATTGCGGTGACCGCTACGTCCACCTGGCTGGTCGCGGTGATCATCATGACGGGCGTGGAGGGGTCCAGCTCTTTTATGCGCCTGAGTACTTCGACGCCGTCGATACCGGGGAGCTTTATGTCAAGGAGCACCATGTCGGGAGACTCCTCGCGGTAGAGATCCAGCGCCTCTTCCCCTGTCTCCGCCATCACCGTGCGCCAACCCTCCTCTTTCAACTTCTCGGTTAGCGACCACCTGATGAGGTATTCATCATCTACTACGAGGATCTTCTCTTTTTTCATATTGAAAAGGCCTTGTGAAGGGTGGTGTCAAGGTGGGTCATATTACCCACTTTTGGAGATGGTTGTCAAAAGATCACCGCAATCCACCGTGGGTAGGGAGAGCAGCGCGAACCCCTCGAGATGCGCGGTCTGAGGGAACATATCGGCCGCGCCTACCTTCACCAGGCGGTACCCCTCTTCACGAAAGGCGGCGAGGTCGCGGAGGAGTGTCGGGGGAGAGCAGCTTATATAGAGGACAACTTCCGCTCCAAGCGAGGCAATCCCGGCTGCAATGCCGGGCGCTCCGGCCCTCGGGGGGTCCAGCAGGACAAAAGAGGTCGGCACTTTGTCTTTATCATCAGACGCTCTCAGGTACTCTTCAACAGGTGCCCCGACAGCTCTGACATTTTCAAAGTTCAGCTCCTTGGCGTTATGCTCCAGGTCTTCGACGGCAGGCACATATCCCTCTGCGGCTATGACATTTTTTGCAGCTTTTGCAATTGTCAGGGTGAAGTTCCCCGCCCCGGAGTAGAGGTCCAGGGCTCTCTTCCCTTTATAGAGGGGAGCGAGCCTTTCGACTAACCCTCGAAGTTTAAAATTAACCCCCTCATTTGCCTGTACAAAGCCGCCGGGTGATACCTTTATCGCGTTCCCATCTTTTTGGGTGAAGTTCATCATGCCTTCGCGACCGGCGATGAGGTGTGGGGGTTTTGTGCCGTCAGTGAGGAATAAAGCCTCAAGGGCCAAGGCGCTCAAAATATCCTCTTTGGAGGATGCGTCGACCTTGCCGGTGGCTACCGCCCAACAATTGCCCGATGAGTCCGTTTGCAAAAGCAGCCGCTCCACTCCCTCAAGTAGCTGCGGGTGCTCTGCCGCTAAAAGCGCCCTCCGCTCCACAGCGGGAGCGAGAACGGGGCACTCCTCAAGGTTGAAGACCTTATGGCTCGATGGTAGAGCGAAGCCGACGCAGCCTTTGGATATTTGCAGGGTGGCGCGGTTACGGTAGCCATATTCAAGTGGCGAGGGGATTGGCGGCAGAAAAAGACTTTCGGCTTCGGCGTGGGAGAGTGCGAGCATTGAGCGGGTGAAGCCTTCGAAGCTGGCGGCTTTCCCGGTAAGCTGTGATTCATAGTCGAGGTGCTGCCAACTGCACCCTCCGCAGCGCCCGAAGTGGCGGCATCTGGGCTCTCGCCTCTTGGGGGAAGGGGTTAAAATCTCCTCGATGACACCTTCGGCAAAGCGCTTCTTATCCCTTGTCAGCCGTGCCTTTACTATATCTCCCGGGGCGCCGAAGGGGATGAATATGTTTTTGCCCTCCTCAGTCCTGCCCATCGCGACGCCTTTGTCGGCAACCCGAGTAATATTGACTGTAACCGTTTTCTTCAAGCCGCTCGTCCCTTCAAGCTGAAATAACCGTTATATTAAATTCAATGAAGGTTGGTGATGTGTATAGCCGGTTTGACCGGCAATCTTTTGAAAGGTAGAATGCACCACCTTCGCGATTACGTGGAAGATAAAACTTAAACAGGCAGGGCTCCTGTTAAAGAGCCTTCGCCACGAGGAGTTCCTTCAATGAGAGATTTAAGCCGCAAAATGGCATATAGCGCATTCTCGGCGCTTATGATCTTCGCTTTTGCCTCCGCAACCTTCGCTTTCGGGGGAATGGGCGGCGCGACAGCGCCCCAAGCCGAAGACCCGATGGATAAACTTGATCCCACCGCCCCGGTGGCCGTGGTCAATGAGGTTCCGATAACAAAGGCGGACTTTGACCGTGAGCTCTCGGCTTATTTGGTTAATCTTCAGGCTTCCACAGGCGGGCAGCACGCCGGAAGCATCGTGCCCAACGACCAGATAAAGAGCGACGTTATGAAGACACTCGTCGAAAAAGAGCTCATTTATCAGGAGGGCGTTAAAACCCCGCCCGCCGACCTCGACGCAAGGGTAGATGAGAATTATCAAGCTGTTATGGCTCGCATGCCCTCGGAGGATGATTTCAAAAAAGCCCTCGCCAAAGACAACCTCACCGAGGAGAGCCTCCGCGAACTGCTAAAACGCAGCGTCATCCTCAATAACTACATCGAGAATGTGCTCGGCAAGGACGTTGAAGTCTCCGAAGAGGAGGTCAAAAAGTTCTACGACGATAACCCTCAGTATTTCAATGTCCCTGAAACGGTGCACGCAAGCCACATACTTATAACGCCTGAGGGTGATAGCGAAGAGGCCAAAGAAGCAGCCAAGAAAAAAATTGAAGGGCTTCGTGAGGATATAGCTAAGGGGGCCGATTTCGCGGAGGTCGCCAAGGAGAACTCAAGCTGTCCCTCAGCCCCCAACGGCGGTGACCTCGGCACATTTGAGCGAGGCAAGATGGTACCCGAATTCGAGGAAGCGGCCTTTTCTTTGAAGCCCGGTGAATTATCCAACGTCGTCGAGACCAAATTTGGTTACCACATCATCAAGGCCCAGGAGGTTACCGAGGCCGGCGTGATGCCCATTGAGGATGTACACGATAAAATCGCAGCTTTTTTAAGGCGCAATGCCGTCAATGAGAAGCTCGGCGAGAAGATAGAGGAGCTGCGCGCAGCGGGTTCCGTCGAGATAGTGACCCCCCACCTTAAGAAACAGTAAAAAAAGCCGCGCCATTGGGCGCGACTTTTGTCTTTCTAAGAGCCTCCGGCAACCGCCGGGGGCTCTTTTTATTTAGACTCTTTGCGGTAAGGGTAGCCGTCCATGCCGCCAATCAATATCTTCAGGCGCGATTCCTCTACGCCCCGCTCCTTAAGGTAATCATAGGCACGCTTCGCTCCACCCTTGCCCCTTGGGCATACGACAACAACGTCGGCCTCGGATTTTTCAATCTCCGCCAGAGCCTTGTCGAGCCTGGCGCGTTCCTCGGCGCTCTTTACCGGGTATGCGTTTGTCTCGATTGAGCCTGGAACATGCCCCTCGGCGAACTGTGCGGGCTCGCAGATGTCGACAAGCACCTGCTCCTCACCCATCTCCACCCTGCTGCTAACGTCTGCGGGCTCTATGTAGTTGTAATCTCCCGCGAGAGATGTCGTTGCAATTAAAGCGAAAGTTGCTGCGAAGATAATGTTTTTCAGCATAGCGATTCCTCCAAAATGGAATTGAGATTTCAAGGGTCGATTCTCTCCGCGCCTGATATTGTTGGCAAATAGGTAATATAAATCGCCGGGGGGCAGGCGCATAGCCAGCGCCGATAGCTTTGACAAAGCTCGTAAGATAGGGAAAAATATAGAAAATAATTACCACTCCGGGAGGAGAACAATGACTACTATCGGCGAAATTCTACAGAACTTCGGCTACGGCCCCGTTGATGAGGAGAACAGGAAGGAGTTGGCCGAAATATTGTTGCCAAACCTGGACCTCATAGCCGACGAGTTCTACGATTTCCTCTCGCGAGACCCGGTGATGGCTACTTATTTTCTCACCCCCGCCGCGGTTGAGCACCGAAAGTCCACTATAAAAAGGTGGCTCGAAGATGTCCTAACCTCCAAATACGACGCCGCCTTTTTGAGGCGTATGACGAAAGTCGGGCAAGTCCACGTAAGGGTCAAGCTCGACGGGCACCTCGTCAATGCGGCGATGCACTTTATCCGTTCATTTTGCTTTCGCCTGATTGAGTCCGGTACGGAGGGGGATAACCTCTCCTCTCTCAGCGCTACCTTTGACAAGCTCCTCGACATCAACCTTGATATCCTGACCATCTCCTACCGTGAAGCGGAGATGAAGAAGATATTTGTCTCTCAGCGGCTTGAATCGGCGCTGCTCAGCCTATCCGAGCGTCTCTTGCACGGCCTCAATCTGGTTCTCACGTTGGGCCTTCTGGCGATGGCTCTAGGGGTCGTGGCGCTATTCGGGCAGGATCTGGTGCAGGCTTTCAGCGGCGAGGTGGAGAGGGGGGTTATCAAGGCGCTCGGTTCGCTCCTCATTCTCTGGATGATGATAGAGCTTTTGCAGGCCGAGATTGAACATTTGAAGGGTGGCCGATTTCACCTTAAAATTTTCATCGAGCTAGCCATCGTCGCGCTGATTAGGAAACTCTTCGTGGCCGCGCTGGATAAGAGCGACCCTGTGGGCTTCGGCTTGATTTCCGGCGGCCTCTTTACTCTCGGGCTGCTGCTCTACCTTGCCACGCGGGATCTGGGGGAACGTAAAAGCCGCTAGTAGCCCAGCTTTGTAGCGTCGCTTTTATGGAATAGGTCGAGGAATACTACCGAATCGTCAGGTATGGCGTCACAGTCGCGGCAGTGGTCTTTAAGTTTCTCATTGGCCTTGCGGCATGTGCGGCACCAGTTGTAGACGAGGCGGTACTCCGACCTCCCTACGTATTTTTTAAGCAGCCCGCGATGGGGGCCGCTCAGCTTCCCATCAGCTTCTTCTGGCGAGGCGAGCAGACGCTCGATGGTTTTAAGAACGCGCTTGTATCCCTCAGGGTCGCGCTTTTTTACGCGCTCCAGCTCTTTGGTGAAGTGCTCGCTGGGGGAAAAGGCGAAGTTGCCGACCGGTATCTCCATGGTCCTCCATCTTTGCCGTAGCCAGAAACCATTACAAG
>PKTU01000034.1 GCA_002869005.1 Deltaproteobacteria bacterium | reverse complement strand
CGCTGGACCTCTCCCTGGCCCTTGGCGCGCCCTCCTTTACTCTGATGGATTTGGCGGCGACATACTCTATCTTCGCCACTGGCGGCTATCGCAGCGAACCGGTCTTTATAACGAAGATCGAAGATTACGATGGTACGCTCATCGACGAATTTAACCCCGACAACTCACATGAGCCGACCCTTGACCCGGCCGTAGCTTATGTAATCAACAACATGATGCAGTCGATCATTAAAGAGGGCACGGGACGCCGCGCCAGAGGCCTCTCCGCCCCGTCAGCCGGGAAAACAGGCACGACCAACGATACCCGCGACGCATGGTTTGCCGGGTTCACCCCCAAGATAGTGACTGTCGTTTGGGTTGGCTACGATGACGGAACATCTCTGGGCTCCAAGGAGACGGGCGGAAGAGCGGCGGCCCCAATTTGGAAGCGCTACATGGAAGCGGCACTGGCGATAGAAAAGGACCCCGGCGATTTCAAAATTCCACAGGGGATAGAGTTCGCGAGGGTTGACGCCGAGACGGGTAAACTTGCCGGTCCAAATTCCAAAAAATCATTCAACGCGGCCTTTTTGTCGGGCACTGTCCCTCCGCCCGGCGAACCTCTGAATACTAATTTTGTCGATAAGATGCCTGAGGATAAGACTTTGGACTTTCAAGACCCCGGCGCGCTGGATTTGTTGAGATGACCGGCCGCGGGCTGGTGGACACCTTCCACCGCAAAATAAATTACCTTCGCATATCCATAACGGACCGGTGCAACCTTCGCTGCCTTTACTGCATGCCTGAGGAGGGTGTGCCGCTTTTAAGCCATGAGTCGATTCTCTCCTTTGAGGAGATACTGAGAGTCGCCCGAGTAGCTATTTCTATGGGCATTACTAAGGTTCGGATAACCGGCGGCGAGCCATTGGTAAGGAAAGGCCTTACCTCTCTCATTGAGGAGTTGGCCGGGCTTAATGGGCTTCGCGACATATCCCTTACAACCAATGGCGTTCTTCTGGACAAGATGTCGGAGGAGCTTAAACGGGCAGGCCTTAAAAGGCTAAACATAAGCCTGGACACGCTAAAAGCTGACGTATACCGGAAGATTACCCGCTGCGGCGAGATAGACCGGGTGCTTGCCGGGATTGATAAAGCCAAGGAGGTCGGCTTTTCCCCCTTAAAAGTAAATATGGTCCCGATGAAGGGGGTGAATGACGGCGAGATACTCGATTTTGTCGCCTTCGCACAGGAAAAGGACGTTGAGGTGCGCTTCATCGAATTCATGCCCAGCCGGGAAGATGAATGGCGCAGGGAGGCCATAATCGAGTCGGGAGATATAATAAAGACAATCTCCTCCGCTTACGACCTCACTCCCCTGGCTGCCGGTGAGGATGCTGGCCCTTGCAAACTCTTCTCGATAAAGGGCGGTGGCCGCTGTGGCGTTATATCGCCGATGAGCGAGCACTTCTGCGGCACATGTAACCGCCTCAGGCTCACCGCCGACGGGAAACTCAGGGGGTGCCTCTTCTCAGAGAAAGAGACCGATTTGAGGGCATTGCTGAGAGATGAAGGGTGCACCGACGAAGCTATAGCAGAGGTGTTGAGGGGCGCCGTGCACGCAAAACCAGAAGGCCACAAATACGAAGAGTCCGGGGGTGGTTCAAAGGGCGGCGGCTTTAAGATGTCAAGGGTAGGGGGTTAGGTTACTTTCCCTTTGCAGGTGTCATGGGCGTCCTTGCCAACGTAGCGCAGGAGACCCCCTCAGCGCCGGCGTCCAGACAGCACTTTGCGCAAGCGCGCAGGGTCGAAAGAGAGGTCGCGACATCGTCGACCAGCAAAACCCAACCGGCAAGCTCCTCGCGGGCGGAGTAGAGGCCGCGCACCACCCTCCAGCGCTCCTTTAGCGGCAACCCGGCAACATGTCCGCCGCCGTTTCGTCGCTCCAACGCGCTTGGCCGCCATTTAACGCCCCATGTTTTCGCGGCTTTCAATGCCAAGTAAGAGGGGAGGTCGTAGCCCCGCTCCTTCAAGCGCTCTGAACTGGGCGGAACGGGTACGATTGCGTCAAAAGGTGAATGTTCGCCCCAGGCGCACTTCAAGCTCTCGATAAAAAGCGCTGATAGCAAACCTCTGGTTGCAAGTTCGCCCTTATATTTAAAGGAGATTATCCCCTCGCGGAGGGTTGAGGAGTAGCTTCCCCAGGTTGAGAGGTAGTCAAATATTGGCGCTTGTTTCTCGCATTGCGGACAAAGATGTGATGGACCTTCGCCCATAAAGGGCAAGGAGCAAATTTCGCAGCTTGGACCAGAATATGGAGCGAGGGCAGCGGAGCACGCTTCGCACAACCTGTAGTCCAGCGCTTTTGGCAGGTACTCCGGTGCCGGGATGCACTCATTGCCGCAAAGAAGGCAAACGCCCGGCAAAAAGAGCTCCCTCAACCCCTCTATAAATCTCCTCAAAATACCCCCCGGTATCCCCTATTTGAAGAGTGTGCGACCCGTCATCTCATCCGGCACGGTGAACCCCATCAGCTCCAGCAAAGTGGGGGCGACATCAGCGAGTATGCCATCGCCTCGGAGACTCCGCCCCTCCAACGCCTCTCCAGCCACTATGACCGGGACGCGGTTTACGGAGTGCGCGGTCATCGGCTCATCTCCCCCCTCATCCCACATCTCCTCCGCGTTGCCGTGGTCCGCCGTTATTATAGCCGTATAGCCGTTTTTTAAAAGCGCATCGACGAAGCCCCCCACGCACTCATCCACGACCCTCACAGCCTCCTTTGCGGCCTCCATTACACCTGTGTGGCCCACCATATCGAGATTTGCGAAGTTGGCTATTATCAGGTCGTGAACTCCGCCGTTGACCTCTTCGATTAATCTTGCTGCGACCTCCCGGGCACTCAT
>PKTU01000032.1 GCA_002869005.1 Deltaproteobacteria bacterium | reverse complement strand
GTTATTCCATTTGAGTTGGTGAAACCTGTTTCAAAACAGCTTGGCGCGCCACCCATGGGACCCGGGCCGCTAAGCGTGGTGTTGTGGCAGAGGGCGCAAGAGATGGCGATTTCGGTCAGGGGAACATTGCGATGGGTCGAAATATACCCTTGGCTCTGATCATTTGTCCCCTGCCATTCATCAGCGTGGGCGAAAGCGTTATCATGGCAAATATCACAGGCGCCATCGCTATTATTTAAAATAGCGGGGTCCGATATAAAACCGCCGTCGAAAACGTTACTCGGCCTGCCGTGACAATTGACGCACCAAAAAAGGCCGCTCTCCGGGTCTCGGATTTCACCCATGAGCAGGCCCTTGGCAAGGGGACCGTGATTTACAGGGTCGATGAAATCATCCCCATGAGGCTTCACATTACCCCCAGCATGGCAACCGGCGGTATTAAAGCAAGCTGGCCCGGGAAAGTTCCCACCCCCTCCGGCAAGGTCTTCGCCATGGCAGAGAGCGGTGGCGCAGAAAGTCCAGTTAATTGTTTGGGGAAATGACTGATGGTCACGAACTACGCTGGTCCACTCCGCCGGGTGGATGGTAAATGGAGGGCCCCCCGCGTGGCATTCAAAACAACTTACCCCCACGCTGCCGCCGGTAAAGTCGGCGCCGTGGCAACTCCTACAGCTTGAGAGCCCTTCATCGGTCTGCTCCGTTGCGGCGTGTGCTTCGAGCCACCCTGCCGGGTGGGGTTCTGTAAGGGAGGCACTTTGATCGGAGCAAGCGGTTATAAGAACCGCCGCCGCAAATATTGAGAGTATGACTGTAAATAATTTACATCTATCCATTGTGGAACTCCTTCAATCACCGGCCATGACAGGATCTACAGGTTTCTGAAGACTTGGGGTTACCATGACACCTGAAGCAAGCTACCGGATTGAGCTTGCCGTCAAAGCTGTGCCGTGGAAGATAATCCCCCCGGTGAATCATTGCCCTCTGCGTTTCTGTCTGGTGGCGCAAAGAAGGCTTAAGCTCCGTCCTCGTCTGGTGGCAATCAGTGCAAAATGACTGTGCATGGCACATCTCGCAGACCCGCTCATTTGAGTAAGCGGGCAGCCTGTGCGTCTGGACCCAATTTTGCCTATGAGCCATGGATTTGAAATCCACCGTTGGATCCTCTTCCGTATGGCATTGGGTGCAGGTCGGCTGGGGACGCTCTATGGTTTCAGGGTGCCGTTTAGGTAAATTGCTGTATTTATTCGTAACGGCGCAGCCCGTTACAATTATGGCGGCAAGAAAGAAAATTATGATTGCGGTAAGTTTTTTTCCACTCATATGATCATCTCCTGAGCAACAAAATGCCGTGAATACGCATCACTTGGTAAAGTGGTAGTCACACGTTACCATTGCCCTCAGGTCCTCATCGAAATAGGGCCCGGAGGTGTAGTCTCCGCTTACCTTCAGTGTGAGCGCCCCACCCATGAATGTCATGCCGCCTCCTAGTGAAAGAAACAACGATTGGTCCTCTCCCAGGACAGGCTCATCATAAGCAGCGTAGACAATGTCTCCGCTTAGAAGGTAGATTCCCGAACGCCACTGGGCGTATCCCCTGCCAATGGTGTAACTGTTGTCGGAGGTTTCACCCTCCATCCTGCCAAGTTCGGCTCCGGCCCCGGTAATCTCGGCGGTTCTAACCTCCAAAGCCACGGCTGCGTAGTTTGCGCTTTCGTTACGCTCCTCGTAATTGTAGGAATCGCCCTTGACTTCAATCATCACCGCATCTTCGGTTAGTTGGAAGTCAACGGCGGCGCCAACTACGGTTACCTGCTCCTCGCCGTCGGCAAGGAACTGAAAGGGGCCCGGCGTTTTATCGCCAGCGTCGAATATTTCAGCGTAATCAAATGTCCAGAAATGTGGCCTGAAAGCGAAATCGCCCACTAAGATAAGGGCCTCATAGGAATGCTCTGCCCACTCTCCGCTCTCTACGTTAATGGTCGATCTGCCCATTACCGATGTAGAGGGGATCATAAATAAGGACGCATCTACACCCGCCAACTCCTGGGCCACATCCGAATCGTTTGAGAGACTTTTGTAGGAAAGACCTAAACTATAGACACCCGGCAGGGTGTGGGATAAGCGACCCCCATATACAAGGTCGCCCGAGCGGCCATCCTCCTCGGCCATCGAGACGGAGGGGCCCCCATATAGAGACAGCGAAGCCATACCACCTAAATCGAAGCTTATGCTGCCGCCATCCAAAGGCTCATTAGCAACGCCCTCATAGATGCTCTGCCTGCCGACCCGAAAATCAACTCCGGGCGAAAGATACTGAAGGTACCCATAAATGATTTCACCATCGCTCTTCTTTTCTCCGGACTTATCTGCTAAATCAGCCCTCCCCCAAAGCTGTGAATGGAAGGAGAGCCCCGTTCCCCGCTCCCTCCACATCTCAAGGGTGAGATATTCATATAGTGGGGCCAGAGATCTATTGTCCCCCCCATAATCCTCACGCTCGTAAAACCTGACAATCGTCTCCGAGGAGATGTCAGCGCCGGCCACGGCCACGGCCGGTATGGACCAAGCCAGTAATAGGGTAATGAAATAATATAATTTCGAAGTTTTTTTGCCCGTTAATTTGGCTGATTCCTGGATTTCATCTCTCTCGATGCCCATAAAATTCATCCTTTTGTCAGCTAAGCTTGCCATCAGAAAGGTGTTCGGAGCAGCGGCGGAAGCACAAAAAGCGTTTATTTCCCCACAAGATTATTTCACCAATTTTATCCGTGTTAATTACACTATTATTTCAATATACCATACGCTACCTATTTAATAAGGTTTATAGAAAATTATTACCATTCAATTAAGTTTGCCTTTGGGCCTTGTCTATCAAAAAAAATATGCTCTACTTTAAAAGTGACAATTTAAAACACTGCAACACAGCCTTT
>PKTU01000130.1 GCA_002869005.1 Deltaproteobacteria bacterium | reverse complement strand
TTGCCCGCCTGTTTTTTTTAACACGCTCATATAGCTTTGACAGATTTTCACCAGGAGTAAGCCTCTTGTCCAGCGGCAACAATAAATTTTCTCCGGAATCATCAGGGTCCGGCACTAAAACTTCGGCAGCTCCTCGTTTCAAGGTGTGAAGCACCTTGTAGAGAGCATCCGCCTCTCGTTTTAACCGCTCAGGTTCGGGGAAACCCTCTAGATCTGCCTTTATGTTGGCGATCCTGCGCCGCAACTTCTTCTCCCAGCGCTTCCTCCTCTTATTATCCTCCTGCGGTTCTTCTCGCCCGGCGTTATCAGCCAAGCCGCCAAGAAGCCAGCCGCCCGCACTCTCAAGAGCTTCGAGCGGCGTCTGCGCTGCTCCGGAATTCACTGTGAGTTTGTCGCCTTTTACGCTGAGCTCGCCCTCGCCTTCATAAATTTTCAGCAGCTCGCCGAGCGCGTATCCGGGAGAATTTGCATCGCATAGCCCCGCAAACCAACCCCTTAACTCTGGAGGCAAACCCAGCAACCTTTTTGAGAGCTCCCCTGAGCGCCCAATCCACCTGTCGGTATTTTCGACGGCGGTGGCGGGAGTATCGCTGCCCGAGGGTATCTGGGGAGCAATCCACCGCTCCGAAGGTACCAGCTTGCGCCTCTCATCGGAAGGGTCCCAGCTGTCCGCGCTCCTCATAACCCCCTCCTCATCCAAAGCGAGGATGACCGGGGTGTGCTTAACGGCCTCCAATACTAGGGAGAGCTTTTTTGAGCGGCTGGTAAAATGAAAAATCACTACCCGTTGAAATGGAACTGTCTCTACCTGCTCGATCCTCCCGCCCTCGAGGTGGGCGCGAAGGTAGGCCAGTAGGCGCCTTGGATTTTTAGGCGATGGCGGGCGAGCCCCGATGATTCCGAACCCGGGGGCCTCTTTATCGGCGCTTATCATGAGGAGATGCGTGGATGCACCCCGCACCCGTAGGGTGAGGCGGCCCCGCTCATCCTGCCAGATTCTTTGTACCCAACCTCCGGAGAGCAGCTTACTCGCCGCGCGGGCAAGATGCGCTAGAGCAAGCGCGTCCAACTTGCTCCTACCATCCCGGAAGGACGTATTGGGCAGGGTATGCGGTAAAGGTAGATGCCGCCTCGCTTACCGCGTCAGCGTCCTCACCGAAGAGCAGCGGCATCAAGACGCCCTTCTTGGGTTTCCAATATTCAACTTCCGGGGCGTCGCCCAACCCCCCCAAGGTTCCGGCAAGGTTCATGGCGTCATAAAAACTCCCCAACTTGTCCACCAACCCAGCTTTCAAAGCCTGCCTACCCGAATATATTCTGCCGTCGGCGAGTTCCAGAACCTTCTCTTTTTCCATGCCGCGTCCATCCGCTACAGCTACGACAAACTGGTCGAAGAGGTCGTCAACAACCCCCTGCATAACCCGGCGATCATCCTCCGTCATCTCCCTAAGCGGGGAGCCCGAATCCTTATATGCTCCCGACTTTACCGTGCGTGACCTGAACCCGAGCTTGTCGAGGAGGACTTCATACTCCTGAAACTGCATGATAACCCCGATGGAGCCCGTGATCGTGCCCGGGTCTGCAACTATCGAGGTTGCCGGAACGCTCAGGTAATACCCACCGGAGGCCGCCACCGCCCCGAAGGATGCAACTACCGGCTTTAGCGAGGCGACCCGCATAACCTCATCGTGTATCTCCTGCGATGGCGCAACCATCCCGCCCGGGCTTACGACTCTTACCACCACAGCCTTAACGGCCGGGTCACTTCGGAAATACTCCAGCGCCTCTACCGCTTTATCCGCCTCGCCTATGAAACCGGAGATCTTTACAACCCCCACCCGGTCACCCAGCGTTATCTCATCAGTGCTGAAAAAGCCGCCAATCAGGGTGAAAAACCCGACAATTGCCAGGATGTAGAGGGCAAACTTAAGCATTCGTTTCATTTCGCCACTCCTGGAGAGTTAAAAAAAGCCGGGACCATTTTGGTCCCGGCTTTCATTTTAACGCTTGTGGTGAGCTTTAAGAAGGATTTTTACTCCTCCTCGCCCTCCTCTGTAGCGGCTACGGCAACCTCCTCCTCAGAGGAAGAACCGGCGGCTTTTGCCTGCGCCTGCTTGAGCATGTCGCCCAGGGTGGCCTTAGAGCTCGCAGCCATATCCTTTTTAACGGCGTCGATAGCCATCTTCTCTTCACGGACCGCAGCATTCTCAATAGCCTTCATAGAGAGGCTTATCTTACGCTCCTCCTGGTCTATGGCGAGAACTTCAGCCTGGATAAGCTGACCCGCCTGAACCTTATCGGCAAGCTCCTCGGAGCGGCTGGAAGAGACCTCGGTTACGTGGACTAGCCCCTCAATGCCGGGCTCAAGCTCAACAAAGATCCCGAAATCGGCAATATTCGTAATCTTGCCCTCGACAACGGAGCCAACCAGATATTTGGAGGCGATGCTGTTCCAGGGGTCGGGCTCAAGCTGCTTGATGCCAAGGCTGAAGCGCTCCTGCTCCTTGTCTATCTTGAGCACCACTGCCTCTACCTCATCTCCAACGTTAAAGATGCCGGCGGGGTGGGTGATGCGCTTGGTCCATGATATATCGGAGACGTGGATGAGCCCGTCGATGCCGTCCTCGACGCCGAGGAAGATGCCGAAGTCGGTTATGTTGCGGATCTGGCCGCGCACGACGGTTCCCACGGGGTAGCGCTCTTCGAGCAGATCCCAGGGGTTGGGCTCGCACTGCTTCATGCCAAGGGAGATACGCTTACGCTCGGTGTCGAGGTTGAGGACCATCACCTCAACTTCGTCGCCGATGTTCACCCGCTCGCTGGGATGGGTGACGCGCTTTGTCCAGGACATCTCGGAGATGTGAACGAGGCCCTCAATGCCTTTTTGAAGCTCGACGAAGCAGCCGTAATCAGTAATCGACACGACCTTGC
>PKTU01000025.1 GCA_002869005.1 Deltaproteobacteria bacterium | reverse complement strand
GCCGTCCAGCTCATCCACGTCAAGGGCTGCCTCCTGATACTTATCCCTTATCGCTCCGATAGCCGCCGCCTGATCGGTAACGGTTAAATTTATCTCTCCGCTAATCGGATATAACCGCTGGCGCTCCTCAACGAAGGAGGAGAGGCTGCGCCCCTGACTGCAAATAAGCGATGTAACCAACAGCCAGGGGATCATTCCGCTGTCGCAGTAGGAAAAATCGCGAAAGTAATGGTGCGCGCTCATCTCTCCGCCATACACGCCGTTAACCTCTCTCATCTTGGCTTTGATAAAAGCGTGTCCTGACTTTGAAACAACAGCCTTTCCGCCTTGTTGTTTGACTATATCCAAAGTGTTCCAAATAAGGCGAGGGTCATGGACCACAGCCTGACCTGGAGTTTTTGCCAACAGCGCCTCTGCAAATAAACCTACGAGGTAGTATCCCTCTATGAAGCCGCCCTTCTCATCGAAGAAAAAGCAGCGATCAAAATCGCCGTCCCATGCAATTGCAAGGTCTGCTCTCTCCTCCATCAATTTGGCCCTTGTCGCTTCGCGGTTCTCCTTTAAAAGGGGGTTGGGAACACCATTGGGGAAGGAGCCATCCGGCTCATTAAAAATCTTTATAAAGTCAAAGGGCAGCTTCTCCGCGAGACGATCGATAACCGGCCCGGCACAGCCATTGCCTGCATTTGCAACTATTTTTAGAGGCTTTAGTGAAGGCACGTCAATGTAGCCGAGCAGGTGTTCGATGTATGCATCCCGGCTCTCAAGCGGCTCAACCTTCCCCCCACCTGTGGCTGGCGGCATCTCCTGAATGGCATCCCTGCCAATCTCCATCAGGCCCGTATCTGCGCTAATGGGCTTTGCAAACTCCCGGACGAACTTCATACCATTGTAATCAGCTGGGTTGTGGCTTGCCGTTACCATGACCCCGCCGTCAAGTTCATTATTGAAGGTGGCGAAATAAAGCTCCTCCGTGCCGCAGAGACCTATGTCATATACGAGCGCGCCCTCATCCGTCATTCCCTGTGAGAGAGCTTTTACGAAGGAGGGGCCGGAGGGTCTAACATCCCGGCCGATTGCAACACGCTTACCCCCGATGAAACGTATGAAAGACCTCCCTATCCCATAGGCGAGCTCTTCATCCAGCTCATCGGGGACGCGCCCCCTTACGTCATAAGCCTTAAAAGCGGTGAGCCGCTCCATTGTGATCTCCCTGCAAGATTAATCTGGTGACACTATCGGTCTGCCGACGCAATGATATGTGAACCCTTCACCCTTTATAGCGCCGGGGTCATAGATGTTTCTGCCGTCGAATATTATGTGGCGCACCATCGATTCCCTTAGGGCTTCGTAATCGGGGCTACGGAATTCGGTCCATTCAGTACATATAAAGAGCGCCTCAGCGCCCTCGGCGGCAAGATATGGCCCATTAACTATCTCGACGCCTTTTGTTACACCCAGCAGCTTGAGCGCCGCGCTGGCGGATGCACCCGCCTCGGGGTCATAGGCTTTCACCTCGGCGCCACGCGTAACCAGCTCCCTTATAACATCAAGGGCCGGGGCCTCCCTCACGTCGTCGGTTCTCGGCTTGAAAGCGAGCCCCCACACAGCAAAGGTGCGCCCGGAAAGGTCCTCTCCAAACTCCTCGTAAACCCTCGGCATAAAGAGGTATCGCTGTAAATTGTTGACATTATCCACCGCCCTGAGTATCGCGGGCTCAACTCCCACCCTCTCTGCCAGATGCGCCAGCGCCCTGACATCCTTGGGAAAGCAGCTGCCGCCATACCCCAAGCCGGGGAATAGAAACTTTGACCCTATTCTGTTGTCGGAGCCAACACCCCTGCGAACCTCTGCCACATCAGCGCCGACTTCGGCGCAAATCCTGGACATTTCGTTCATGAAGCTGATGCGGCAGGCGAGCATGGCGTTGGATGCGTATTTAGTCATCTCCGCCGACTCAGGGTCCATAACCATGAGGCGATCGCTCGTCCTCATAAAGGGCTCATATATAGAGCGCATAGTCTGCTCCGAAGCCTCATCCCTTACTCCGACGACAACTCGGTCCGGCCCCATGAAATCATCAACTGCGGCGCCTTCCTTTAAAAACTCGGGGTTGGATACTATTTTAACTTCATGTGACGTATGCCCTGATATCAGCTCTCCAATTCGCCGATTTGTTCCAACGGGAACCGTTGATTTGATAACTATTGTTTTTGGGCCGTTCATGGCGAGGGCCACATCGACGGCGGCGCTTTCAAGGTAGCTAAGATTGGCGGAGCCATCCTCTCGTTGGGGTGTTCCGACTGCGAGAAAAATGACCTTCGATTCTCTCACCATCATCGCAGTGTCGACTGTGAATGATAGGCGGCCTTTCTCCATGTTGCTTTTAAGCAGAGGTTTTAGGCCAGGTTCATAATAATGAACTTCGCCGCCGAGGAGGGTTCCAACAACCTCCTCGTTGAGGTCTGATATGATGACACTGTTGCCCATCTCGCTGAGACAGGTGCCGGCAACCAAACCTACATATCCGGCCCCGACGACTCCAATTTTCATAAGCTTTCCCTGACTCCCGGTGGGCCGTTATCCAACGAAAGCTCCCACTCCCAGGCAGTTTTTATTATCTCGTGTAGGGTATCATGCGAAGGTGCCCACCCAAGGAGCCCCTTAATCTTCTTATTGTCTGCAATCAAAAATGGCGAATCACCAGTCCTCGGCTTACATTCGACCACCTTGAAATCCACTCCGGCAACCTCTTTTACCTTGGCGACCACCTCTTTTAGCGAATATCCGCGCCCAAAAGGTAGCCAAGCGCCATTATGTGAGCCTCGGCGAGGTCTACTACGTGTATATAGTCTCTGACACAGGTGCCGTCGGAGGTGGGGTAATCGACGCCATAAATCTCAAGCCGCTCAAATTCACCCTTCGCCGTCTTTAACGCCCGGGTGATAAGATGGGTGGGGGTTTTATAAAACTGCCCCAGCCGTCCTTTGATATCAGCACCCGGTGACCAGCTTCTAATAGCATTAAAGCGATCTGGCTGCCTATATAGGCGGCACCTCCAGTGATCAGAACCTTAAGGCCGCGCAACCCTTTACTCCACCGTTACCGCTTTTGCGAGGTTCCTCGGCTGGTCCACATCGGTCCCTTTCAGCTCCGCCACATGGTAAGCGAGCAGCTGGAGAGGAACAGAAGCAATGATCGGCATCAACTCCTCCTCGAACTCTGGGACCGGCAATATCCCGGCATTTAGCGCCTCTGCATTTTCATCGCCCTCTACGGCAACTGCATAACAGATGCCGCCTCGCGCCCGAACTTCCTCAATGTTAGACAGCATCTTTTCGTAATTGACCGATGGAGTGAGTATGGAGATAACGGGAAGGTCCTTGTCGACAAGCGCTATGGGGCCGTGCTTCATCTCCCCCGCAGCATAACCCTCAGCATGTATGTAGCTGATCTCTTTGAGCTTTAATGCGCCCTCAAGGGCGATTGGAAAGTTCAAGCCCCGGCCCAAAAAGATAGCGCTACGGCTCTCTTTTATTTTAAGCGCACACTTTTTATATTCATCCTCGTATTCAAGGGCAGCCTCAATCGCCCCCGGCACGCGCCTTAAAAGCTCCATTTTTTCCACCACGTCACTATCGGAAAGGTGCCCGCGCGCGCGGCCAAAAAATAGCGCCATCATGTACAGAGTCACAAGCTGTGTGGTAAACGCCTTGGTCGAAGCCACACCAATCTCCGGCCCGGCATGAGTGTAAAGGGTGGCGTCGGCGCGGCGCGATAAAGAGGACCCGAGCACGTTACAGATGGAGAGAACCGGCGCGCCCTTAGCGCGGCCCTCTTCCAGAGCGGCCAGGGTGTCAGCGGTCTCGCCGGACTGGCTCACGAGAAGCAAGCCCGTGCCCTCGCCTATAAGCGGGTCTCGGTAACGGTACTCGCTGGCAAGGTCCACCGAAACCGGCATCCTAGCCATCTTTTCTATCCAGTATTTGGCAACCATTGAGGCGTGGTAACTGGTACCGCAGGCTACTATGTGAAGCGCTTTAAGGTTAGCGGCGATCTCATCGGCGCCCTCCCCCTCAAGGGTCACCCTTCCATCGATGGAGTTTAGCTTACCAGTCATAGTCTCCGCTATTGCCCTAGGCTGCTCAAAGATCTCTTTTAACATGAAGTGTTTATAGCCGCCCTTTTCAGCCATCGCGGGAGACCACTGGATTGTTGTTACGGGACGGTCAAGGGGTTCACCCTCAAGGTCCGTGACCCTCACTCCCTTTGCAGTTAAAATCGCGACATCACCATCATTTAAAAAGATAACATCGCGGGTATAGCTTAGAAGGGCCGGAATATCGCTAGCTACCAGGCTTTCGCCCTCTCCCACCCCAAGGACGAGAGGGCTCGCTTTTCTCGCCGCGAAGACAGTGTCGGGGGCTGAGGAACAGATAACGGCGACGCCGTATGAGCCCTCAAGTTCGCCGAGCGCCATCCTGAACGCCGCTTCCGCAGTGAGGCCCTCTTTTGTGTAATAGTCTATTAAATGGGGTATAACCTCGGTATCGGTGTCGGAAGCAAATTCATAGCCCAAACCCAAAAGCTTTTTTCTCAACTGCAAATAGTTTTCAATTATACCGTTGTGAACCACAACCACATCTGTGGCTCCATGCGGGTGGGCATTACCCTCATTCGGCTCCCCGTGGGTTGCCCATCGGGTATGACCAATACCTATCCTGCCCCCAATAGGAGCATCCTTTAGGCTTTTTTCAAGGTTTACAAGCTTGCCGACTCTACGGCGTGAGGCAAATATACCCTTTTCCAGGGTCGCAATCCCTGCGGAGTCATACCCCCTGTATTCAAGCCTTTTCAGTCCATCCATGATTACGGAAACCGCATCACGCTCTCCCACATACCCGACAATGCCGCACATATTGTCAGTCCTCTCTCTTAACCGGGCGCTTCCACCGAGGGATAGTTCGCTGCTTTGCCCTGCTTACGCCAAGGGCTCCAGACTCCACGTCGCTGGTTATTGTTGAGCCGGCGCCTACCGTTGCTTCAGCTCCTATCTCCACCGGCGCAACCAGACTGGAGTTGGAACCTATGAAAGCGCGTTCACCGATTTTAGTTTTAAATTTATTTACGCCGTCATAGTTGCAGGTAATCGTACCGGCGCCGATATTGGTGCCTGCGCCTACCTCTGCATCACCTAGATAAGTTAGATGGCTGGCCTTGACGCCGCTGTGGAGGATGGAGTTTTTGACCTCAACGAAGTTGCCGACCCTTGCCGCTTCGCCTACCTTAGCCCCCGGACGAAGGTGCGCAAATGGGCCTATCTTGGCTGAACCGGCTATGGAGGCTTCAAGGACCACCGAGTATGGTTTAACCTCCACATCACGCCCTATCGCCGAGTCGGATATAACCGAGCCCTGCCCTATGATCGCCCCTACGCCTATAACGGTATTGCCGCAGAGCTTAACATTTGCTCCAATAGTAACATCTGAAGCAATGGTCGCGCTTGGCTCCACCCAGGTAGAGGGTGGGTCCTCAAAGGTAACGCCGTTAAGCATATGCTCTCTATTTACCCTAACCCTCATGAGGCGTTGAGCCTCGGCGAGCTGCACGCGATCATTTACCCCCATGGCCTCGTCGTTGTCCTCAAGTTTGATAGCTCCGGCGCTGCCATCTTTAGCAGCCATCCCTATGATATCGGTAAGGTAATACTCCCCCTGCTCGTTGTCGCATCCGACTCGCGCTAAGGCATCCCAGAGCCAAGGCAGGTCGACAGCGTAAGTACCGGTATTGACCTCTTTTAATCTTCTTTGCTCCGGGCTCGCATCACGCTCCTCAACTATGCCGACAAGGTTCTCCCCCTCATAAAGCAGCCGGCCATAACCTTTGGGGTCATCGGGAACCATCGATAAGAGGGTTACTTTCCGGCCGGAGCTTTTGTGGGCATTAAGCAGCGCCAAAAGCGTGCTCTCACGGATCAGTGGAACATCACCCGAAAGAATTAGCGCGATACCCTCCACCTCACCAACCGCTTCCTTTGCGGCGAGTACGGCATGAGCAGTGCCAAGTTGTTCATTCTGGTTGGCGAATCTAATGCCCCACCCTTCGAATGCGGCCCGGACCTCCTCGCCCCCATGCCCGACAACCGCCACCACATTTTCTACTCCAGCGCCTCGACACGCATTAATCGGGTAGGCCAAGAGCGGCCTGCCGAGCAGCGGATGGAGCACTTTTGTAAGGCGCGAACGCATTCGAGTCCCTTTGCCTGCTGCGAGGATTATGGCGGCTTTCTCTTTGACCATCAACTGCTCCCGTTGAGTATGGCTGTAATCTCCAGCTTGGCTCTAAAACACCGTAAAGTAAGAATTTTAAACTGAAAAGGACAAATGTGCAAAGATGAAGGGGGGAGCGTGTTTAACCCCATTTGGCACCTCATGGCAAGAGGAACGGTAACGATAAGCAAACTCAATAAAAATGACAAAGGCTCTCAAGAAGGGTTGCTTTGTCTTGGGGATTGTCCACTATAGCTGTTAAAATACTGCACTCTTTCAAACAGGACGGACCTCAATTATGGATTCTTTATTATCTATCGTCGTTATTTCGGTCATCGGGCCGATTTTGGGCTCTTTCATAGGGGTCATAAGAAAACCCTCACGACGTTTTATGTACAACATGCTCAGCTTTGCAGCAGGTGTTATGCTCGGGCTTTCATTTATCTCTATGATCCCCCATGCCGTAAAACTGTCGTCTCCGGAGACCTGCGCCGCCGGTATCCTTTTGGGGGCCATTGTTATGTACTTTTTGGATAAGCTAATACCCCACGTGCATCCGGAGATGTTCAAGGAGGAACCGGGCAGCGAGTTCAAGAAGACCGCGCTCTATCTCATCGTGGGCATCTTCCTCCACAACTTCCCGGAGGGTATGGCAATCGGCGCAGGTTCAGTAGCGGACAGTAAAGTATCAATTATGATCGCACTGGCAATAGCAATCCACAATATACCCGAAGGCATCTGCACCTCCGCCCCATACTTTCACGCTACGGGAAAACGGTGGAAAGCTTTCCTGCTCAGCTCGACCACTTCCATTCCGATATTGGTTGGTTATTTTGTAGCGCACGCACTTTACAAATCGATTCCCGGAGAGGTTATCGGGCTAATGATTGCCGCAACTGCCGGAATTATGATCTACATTTCCGCAGACGAATTGATCCCCACATCGAGCTTTAAACTCACAAATCACTCAACTATTTTTTCTCTTATCCTTGGGGTGATTTTTGTCGTCTTGCTTGGGCTTGCGTAGCGGTAGAGCTATTTTTCCAGAAGGGCCTCGCTTACGGCGCTGATAAATTCTGTAAGCCTATAGGGCTTTTGCAGAATTCTCTCTGCTTTTTTTAACAGATCGCTACGGGCTGCGTCATCGAAACCGTAGCCGGTGGTTATTATAACTTTCGGCCTTGGCTCGGGTAGCGTGGAGATAGTTTCAAGGCAGGAAACCCCGCCAATGCCGGGCATTCCCAAATCTAGCGCGACTAGGTCTATCCGTTCCTTTTTGCAAATTTCAATAGCATCTTCCCCGGTTGAGGCGGTGACTACGTCATAACCCATTGACTCAAGGACCGCTGCCGCCGACTCAATTATACCGTGCTCATCATCGGCAATGAGCACTCTACCGCCGGATACGTCACTAAAGGTTAGCTGACGCTCCCTTGGCACACTCTCCAAAACATCTTCTTTTGCGTATGGGAAGTAGATTGAGAAGGTAGTGCCTTCGCCCAGGCTGGACTTGCACTCTATATACCCGCCATAGGCATTTACCAACCCATAGGTGACTGATAGGCCAAGGCCGGTACCGGCGCCGACATCTTTTGTAGTGAAGAAGGGATCGAATATCAACGCGCGGGTCTGCTCGTCCATTCCACAGCCGTTATCGGCGATGTCAAGTAGCACACAATTATCGTCTTTGCCCAGGTTCCCCTCAAGCTTGCACGCTTTAGCGTCAATCAATCTGGTGGTTAGTGTCAGCCTCCCACCATCAGCCATTGCATCTTTTGCGTTTAGCGCCATGTTGAGCAGAAGCTGTTCAATGCCAGAGGGATCCGCGGCGATTGTGGCGGGTGCCGAGGAGAGCTTCAGCTCAATATCAATGTTTCTGGGAAGGGTCTGCTGTAAAATAACGAAAACCTGACCAAGCTTGGTGTTCAGATCCATGACCCTGCTCTCGCCATCCACTTTGCGGCTGAAAGCTAAAAGCCGCTTCGTCAAATCGCCGCCCCTGTTAGCGGTTGCTATAATGGTGGAAAGATGTTTTCTGGATGCCGAATCTTTCTCCATTGTTATATCCATGAGGTCCGCGCACCCCTGTATGACCTGCAAGAGGTTGTTGAACTCATGTGCGATTCCTCCCGAAAGAGTCCCGATTGCCTCAAGTTTTCGGGCATGGACAAGCTGATCCATCAATCTGTTTTTTTCCTCCTCGGCATGTTTTCGTTCAATTATCTCATTGTTAAGCTCTCTGTTCGTGTTCTCCTGCTCTTCATGCGCACGTTTCAGCTCTTCGCTCATTTTATTAAAATACTCAGCCAACTCCCTGAATTCGGTCATTCCCTCACTGGGAACTTTGTGACCGAGTTGCCCCGACGCTATTTTTCTGGTTCCATCAATGAAAACACCTAAAGGAGCCATCAATGCCCGGGTTATGTGTATAGCCGCAATGACACCTATTAAGAATGTCAAAGCCAGGGTGCCCAGCAATATGAGGCGGACGTCTTTTATCCTTCCGAGGGATTCTTCCGTTACGTGACCAAAACGGACGGAGGCCAGCGACGATACTTCTAGCACCCTCTCCATAAGAGCCTCGCCAATTTGGGTAGCTTCAATGCCAAGGCGCTCCATGCGAGGTGTGTTTGCTGAGCTGGTGACATAGAGGCTCAGCGCGCTTTTGTAAAGACGGACACCTTCACTCATATTATTGAATTTTTTAACCAGCCACTCTTTGTGGTGACATGAGTAGCATTTGTTTACGAGTCCCTCCATCTGCCTTACATTGGTTATAATCGTATCGAGGTCGCGGGAGGCTGGGGTCCGCAGGGAGAAAAGGTCCATCTGAACAGTACGTATCGAGAGGCTGAGGGCTTTCGACATATCATCAATTTTATGCATTTGGAGGAGTCGATGAAGGCCTTCAGTGGCATCAACGATGTACTTCGAGGATATAAGCGAACCCGAGACAAAGATTAGGAGTAAGCTGAAGAACGCAAGGAAAATTTTCTTTCTCAAGCCTCGAACCTCACTTGTTGAAGTAATCGTAGGTCGAAAGCTCTATCCCGGCCTTTTCCGCCATCTCGAAAACCGGGATATAGTCATCTTTAGTCGTTTCAATGAACTTCTTTGCCTTGAAACTTTCAAGCACCGACAAGCCATCAGGGCTCTCATTCATGCCAAGTAAGATCTCTCTTAGTTTTTCCGCCTTTTCTTTTGGGAAGTCGCCGGAGACCGCCAAAGCATTTGATGGGACCTTCTCCGTCACGCCTATCAACTTCAACTCTTCCTCGACGCGTTTATTCCTATTGCTTTCAAGGAAATAGATTGTGTTTTTGGCCGCCCCGACATCAGCCTCTCCATTTAAAACGGCAAGAATAGCGGCATCGTGGCTGCCGGTGAAAATAATTTCGGAAAAGAACTTCTCCGGCGATATCTCAACACCCTGCTCTTTCATAAGAAATAGCGGCGATATATAACCGGCGGTTGTAGCTTTATCGACTAAAGCGATTCTTTTGCCTTTTAGATCCTCGAATGATTCGTAGCCGGAATCCTTACGGACAAAGACAAGGCCGTAATAAGTTGAGGAACCATCCAGCCAAACCGGCCTCGCGATGGGCTCTACCCCCTCTTTGGCTATAGCCAGCGCGCCGGTGAAGCTGCCCCAGAAAGCGGCATTTAATTCCTTTTTCCTGAAACTTTCAATGATGTTGCCGTAACGTGAGAGCATTGAAAATCTCACCGGAATTTCCAGCCTGCTCGAAATATATTTTCCAAGAGGCTCATACCGTTCAAGTTGTGCAAAAACATTCTGCTCGGGTATCAAACCTATAACTAATTCATCTGACAACGCTGATGAGAATGAAAGCATCAAAAAAACGATACAAAAGCAGATTGCTTTTGGCATATAACACCCCTTCCATGCGCAACTTTCAGGGCATTTTACCCAGATAAAGTCAACCGCGCAAACATTCACATACAATGCTATCCGGGCACATATCTGTTATCATCGGCAGGTAACATTTTTAAGGAGATTTTGCTCGGCGGATTGACATGGACGATTTAAAAAATGGTGCGGCAGCGCCTTTGGGCCATTACCTTTGGAAGCTGGCGCCTTATGCAAAAAATTACAAAAAGAGAATTGCTCTTGGGCTTTTCACTAACGCCGCTGCAAGGGGCTTTGATCTTTTACCCCTGGTAATCATCGGGGTGGTGGTTGATAGACTAACCGGCGGGGGCGAAACGCCCGGGAGCTGGTTTTTGTTAAAGGGCCTCCTGGTTCTGCTTACCTTCCTCGGATTGGCCTTCTTCCAATCTCTCAGCGATTACACATGGGCAAGCATAGCCCAACTAATTCGCCATGATCTAAGGACCTCTCTTTACGAGCACCTTCAGCGCCTGGAGGCGTCTTTTTTTGAGGAGCGCCAGGTCGGAGACATAATGTCAGTGGTCGTGGCTGACGTCGACAACCTTGAAAACTTTCTGTCGGATGCAACCACCTCGATTATCAGGATACTTATAACCTTCCTCGGCACCTACGGCATACTCCTCTGGTTGGATTGGAGGCTCGCGCTGCTCCTCTTCGCGCCGCTGCCCTTTGTGGTAATCGCGATCAAGTTTTTCGCTACAAAGGTGCAGCCAAAGTACAGGCGGGCAAGGCAGGCGGTAGGCTCCATCAATTCGATAGTTGAAAACAACATTCAGGGAATGGGGGTTATACAAGCCTACACCAGCGAGGCATATCAGGCTGAGAGGGTGCGTGAACGTTCAGGCGAGTATAGAGACGCCGCAATCTCCGCAGCAAAGGAGCGAGCGAAGTTTATCCCCCTTATTTACGCCATTGCAGGGTTCTCCTTCGCTGCATTGATCGGCGGCGGCGCGTGGCTCACATTTTCCGGACATGGCCCCTCAGTAGGGGACTATACCAGCTTCATCCTCTTCTCGATGAGGCTTGTTATGCCTCTCTTCGTCTTCGGAATTCTGATCAACCAGATACAACGATGCGAGGCCTCGGCGCACCGAATCGTCGGCCTCCTTGAGACCCGGCCCGGCATCGCCGACATGGAGGGGGCGAAAGAACTTGTGGGCACTCCGGAGACCCTTAGCTTTAAAAATGTTCACTTCGCTTACCCCGACCGCGATCCGGTAATTCACGGAGTCGATTTTGAGCTTGGCCTTGGCAAGATGATTGGCATTGTCGGCCCCACCGGAGCTGGAAAATCAACGCTTATAAAGCTCCTCTTGCGTTACTATGAACCTGGCGAGGGGCGTATAACTATCAATAGCAGCGAACTTAGGGAGCTGACCCTTGAATCGCTGCGGACGCACATAGGCTACGTATCTCAGGATGCCTTTTTATTCGCGGGCACTATCGAAGAAAACATAAAGCTGGGGGCGCACGAAGCCTCTTATGAAAAGATGCGGGAGGCGGCTAGGATTGCCGGAGCGGAGGAGTTTATCCTCGATTTACCCCAAGGTTATCAGACCGAGGTGGGAGAGCGGGGGATGAAGCTATCCGGTGGACAGCGCCAACGCATATCTCTTGCAAGGGCGCTCCTCAGAGATCCGGAGATCCTTATCCTCGACGAAGCCACATCGGCTGTCGACACGAGAACGGAAGAGGTCATACAGCAAGGGCTACAAGAATTCAGGGATGGAAGGATGACTTTAGCCGTCGCGCACCGATTATCCACCGTGCGCGCCAGCGATGAGATCCTTGTCCTGGTCGACGGAGTCGTCGTAGAGCGTGGTAGCCATGACGAGCTTATTGCCAAAGGTTCCGTTTACCATGACCTTTGGGCGGTACAATCAGGAGCCGTTGGAGAGAACGTGCACAATGGTAATGGCCGCAAATAGGAGGAATATAATGCCGGCCACCCGCTTCATGATACGCTCCGGTACTCGTCGCATAATCGTCGCCCCGAAAAATATTCCCAAAATCGAGACAGCCCAAAGGGCCAGCGTCGCGCCCAAAAAGACGCCTGCGGGAGCCTTTACGGTCGCCGCCAGCGAAACGGTTGCAAGCTGAGTCTTGTCCCCCAGCTCTGCCAGGAAGATGAGCCCGAACACCCCCCAGAAGACAGAGCGGCCTTTTATGGCGCCGCTCTCATCATCATCCTCCGAGGCCCTTAAAGCCATAACTCCAAGCACTGCAAAAAGTATCGCTGCAGCTATTCCAACCCAGCGTGGATCGAGATAGGAATAAAGCAGCTGCCCAGCGGCTACGGCAATAATGCCCAAAATTGAAAAGGCTAAAGCCGCTCCTCCGAATACCCTCGACCAGCTGTGGCGGGCAGCGAGCAGCATGAGGATGATCTGGGTCTTGTCACCCATCTCCGCAAGGAAGATAAGGGTAAAAGCTTTGATAAAGTCAGTAACAAACAAAAACCACACTCCTGAGCAGGTATACATATCGCGCTAAAGGCTTTGAGCCGGTATTTTGTACAATATTCCCTTCATGGTCAATTAACTCTACTTCCTTCCCTTGGCGAAACCATTTGTTCATAATTGTCGCTCCACGATGAGCAGTTTTAAAGAGGTGTCTATGAGCGGGTGGAGATTCATGATCGACAGGGGCGGCACTTTTACCGATATTGTCGCCCTTGGCCCAAAAGGAGAGGAGCGGGTAATAAAACTCCTCTCTGAAGATTCCGCCAACTATTCAGACCCGGCCCTAGAGGGAATAAGGCGAGTATTGTCCGCTGTTGACGCCGATTCAATCCCGGTTCATGAGATTGATTTCATAAAGATGGGCAGCACGGTTGGCACCAACGCCCTTTTAGAGAGAAAGGGCGCACGCACAGCTCTTCTGGTAACAGAGGGTTTCCGGGACCTTCTTGAGATTGGTTACCAGGAGCGCCCTGACATATTTGCCCTGAATGTTATAAAAAGATCGCCAATCCATGAGACTGTTATCGAAGTACGAGAGCGCATCTCGGCAAGTGGCGAGGAAATTGTTGCCCTTGACCGGGAGCGCCTTCGATACGACCTGAAAAAGTTGAAAGCCTCTGGCGTAAGGTCACTTGCAATCGTCCTGATGCATGGGTACCGCCATACCGAACATGAAACCGAGGCAGCCAAAATAGCCGAGGAGGCCGGCTTTGATGAAGTGTGTTTGTCAAGCGAAGTCATCCCCTTAATGCGCATCGTCAGTAGAGGCGATACTACGGTGGCGGACGCTTACCTCTCACCAATAATTCGTGACTACCTCTCAACCCTATCATCCAACGTAGGCGGCAACAGATTAAAGATTATGAAATCGGATGGTGGACTGGTTGGCGCCAAGAGCTTCCGAGGGCGCGACTCAATACTCTCAGGCCCGGCGGGGGGCATAGTGGGAGCGGTAGAGGTCTCCCGTAGGGCGGGCTTTGACAAGCTTGTAACCTTTGATATGGGAGGCACCTCCACCGATGTAGCCCATTTTGCAGGAGAATATGAGCGGACCATAGATTCAATTGTTGCGGGGGTCAGGATGAGGACGCCCATGCTTTCCATTCATACCGTAGCCGCAGGAGGCGGTTCAATCCTACATTTCGATGGCAGGCGTTTCAGGGTTGGGCCGGACTCCGCCGGGGCCAATCCTGGACCGGCATGCTACCGTAAGGGAGGCCCGCTAACCGTTACCGATGCAAACCTGATGTTGGGCAGAATTGTCACCACATCTTTTCCAAAAGTCTTCGGCCCCGCCGCCGACCTGCCACCAGACAAGCAGGTTGTGAAACAAAAATTCGACGAGCTAGCCGCTCACGTTGGCGCACAAACGGGTAAACCCTTTACCTCCGCGGAGGCTGCGGAGGGCTTCCTTGATGTAGCGGTTGAAAATATGGCTGCGGCGCTAAAAAAAGTCTCAATTGAAAAGGGGCATGACTTAGACGACTACACCCTCTGCGCTTTCGGCGGCGCTGGAGGTCAACATGCATGTGGGGTCGCCGATGCGCTGAATATTAAAAAAATATTGCTGCACCCGTTAGCCGGGGTCCTCTCCGCATACGGCATGGGCCTTGCGCGAGAGAGCGTTATCTTGCACCACCCGCTCGAAAGAGCGCTAACCGAAGACCTCTCAGAAGAGCTTGAACAAATATTTTGTGATTTATCAATAGCGGCAAGGGAGGCATTACCCGGGGGTAATGTCAATAGCCCCCCACTCCTTAAACGCTGGTTACTCCTCCGCTACGCTGGAACCGACAGTCCACTGGAGGTTCAATACACAACAACGCAAGCTGCTCATGAAAACTTTGAAAAATCCTTTTTCGCTCTTTACGGCTTTATACATGAAGGGAAAGCGCTCATCGTTGAAGCGGCAATGATTGAAGGAGTCGAGAGCTCTATAGATAAAATCGAGCAACCAGATAAACACCCGGAACCCGTTTCTCCCAAAGTTACGGGTTTTGTAAAAGCTTACTTTTCAGGTTGGCGGGACGTTCCACATTATGAACGCGATGACCTACTTCCGGGAGCCTCTTTCGCCGGACCCGCGATGGTTACAGAATCCACCTCTACAATCATTGTTGAGGAAGGTTGGCAAGCTCTCGTTGACAGTGGGAATAATATCGTTCTCACAAGGGAGCTAGAAGCAAATAAAAGACTTTTGGATACGGAAGCCGACCCGGTCAAGATTGAGCTCTTTAACCGAAAGTTCATCTCCATAGCAGAACAAATGGGGGTCACTCTTTGCAACACTGCCCACTCCGTCAACATCAAGGAGCGCCTTGATTTTTCCTGCGCCATCTTCGACGGCAAGGGCGAATTGATTGCAAACGCCCCACATATTCCAGTCCACTTGGGGTCGATGAGCGAGTCAGTGCGTGCCGTCATAAAAAGGACGTCAAACAAATTCGACCCTGGCGATGTTTTCCTCTTAAACTCACCCTATGAAGGGGGCACCCATCTGCCCGACGTAACAATTGTAACTCCCGTATTTTGCGGCGCGGCTGATAGCCCGGCATTTTTCACGGCTTCTCGAGGACACAATAAGGACATTGTCGGCTCTACGCCCGGCTCCCTGCCACCCTCTCCCAAAAGCATTGAAGAGGAGGGCGTAATAACCGGCCCTATAAAGATAGTCTCTGGAGGTCGCCTCCTGAGGGAGCCGATATCCAACTGGCTATCGGCGCAGCCCTTTCCCGCCCGGAACCCTGACCGGAATATGTCAGACATTGAGGCACAGATTGCAGCCAATGCAGTTGGGGGGCATGTCTTGCATAAACTACTGAGCGACTATGGCGTGGATGTCGTCACAGCTTATGCTGGATACCTTTTGGATAATGGGGAAGAGTTGGTCAAGCGGGTATTGCTTACACTGTCGGACTCGACTTTTGAAGTTGAGATGGATGGCGGCGCAGCAATCCGTGTCGCAATTTCAATCGATAGGGTTAACCGTCTGGCAAAAATCGATTTTACCGGTACAGCCACACAGCAAAAAAACAACCTTAATGCACCAGAGGCGGTAACGAAGGCAGCGGTGCTTTACGTGTTCAGGACGTTAATAGCAGATGATATTCCCCTTAATGCAGGGTGCATGAGGCCTCTGGAGATCATTATCCCTCCGGGTTCGCTTCTCTCCCCCAGATATCCGGCTCCGGTTGCCGCAGGCAACGTCGAGACCTCACAAAACATCGTAGATTGCCTGTTCGGAGCGCTGGGAATCTTAGCCGCAGGTCAAGGAACAATGAACAACATTACCTTTGGTGACGGAGAGCACCAATACTACGAGACGATCTGCGGCGGATGCGGCGCCGGAGAGAGCTTCGATGGTGCTTCCGCTGTCCATTGCCACATGACCAACTCAAGGATTACCGACCCCGAGGTCATGGAGTGGAGGTATCCGGTAATATTGGAGGAGTTCTCTATACGCCGAGGGACGGGCGGTGCTGGAAATCATAAAGGTGGCGACGGCGTAAAGAGAGTTATTAAAATGCTTCAAAAAATGAAAGTATCCATTCTCTCCGGAAGAAGAGAGACCGTGCCATTCGGCATTCTAGGAGGCCTGCCCGGGGCCCCGGGGAAAAACACCCTCCTAAAAGCAGATGGAAACACAGTCGCTTTGCCGGCGAGAACTCAGGTTGACCTCTCGGCGGGAGATAGAATAATTATTGAGACTCCCGGTGGCGGAGGTTTCGGCGAGCCGCCAAAAGACAACACAAAGATGAAAGGTATTAAATGAGCGCTAATGAACTCCCTCGGTGGGACCTTTCCCACTTATTCAGTGGATTAGAGGACCCCAAACTTATAAGTGTAGTTGAGAATATCGTACCGGCAGCAAAGGGTTTTGCCGAGAGATGGCGCGGTAAAGTTGAAAAGGTGGATGCTAACGGACTATTGTCCATGCTAAGGGACTATGAAGATAGCTTCGCGGAGCCTACCGGCGCATACGCTTTTGCTCATCTGGGATATGCCGCCGATTCAACCGATAACGCATTTGTCTCTTTGCTGGCAAAGATAAGAGAACGTTTCAACGAAGCACATCGACTCACTCTCTTTTTCACCCTTGAGCTTGACGCCATTAATGATGATCAGTATGCCGCTTTAGCCGGGGATCCTCTACTGAAGAATTATGCTCACTACCTAAGGCAACTGAGAAAGCAGAAAGACCGGCGTCTCTCTGAAAGCGAAGAATCCATTCTGGCGCTGAAGAGCTTGCCGGGCAGCACCGCCTTTGTGCAACTATACTCGCGGCTGACCAGCAGCTTTCGTTTCCACTCGCCAATTGAGGGAGAGGATGAAAAGCACCTTACCAACGCAGAGATATTGGCGCTCCTAAAGCACCCGGATCGAGCGACGCGTCGTCGTGCAATCGAGAACTTCTCCAGGGTATATGAAGAGCAAAAACTAACCATCTCTTCCATTTGGAACGCAATAGCGCTGGACCACCGGCAAAACGTGGGGTTACGCGGCTATGCAAACGTTATCGACCCGGTAAATGAGGGCAACGAATTATCCGAGAAGGCTGTCAATACAGTAATGGAGGTGACAAGAGAGCACTATCATCTTGCACGCCGCTACTACAAGTGGAAAGCCAGCGCGCTTGGAGTTGAAAAGCTGTGGTCGAGTGACCTATCTGCGCCCCTTCCCGGCGCATCTGAAGAGAAGATAAGTTATGACACGGCACGCCGATGGGTACTGGACTCTTTTCGCGAATTCCACCCACTTTTCGGAGAGATTGCCGGTGGTTTTTTTGAGGAAAACCGCATCGACACGCCACCCGTACCGGGTAAATCCGGCGGAGCTTTCTGCATGGGCGCAGCGCCCCATCTGCCCCCTTACGTCCTGATGAACTTCACCGGCAAGCTGCGCGATGCCACTACCCTCGCCCACGAGCTGGGCCATGGGATACACTTCACGCTCGCGGCAAAGCAGCCCTATCTTGAATATAGCCCGGTCTTACCGCTGGCTGAGACCGCCTCGGTTTTCGGAGAACTTCTAATGACAAAAAAACTCCTGGATCTGGAGAAAAATCCGGGACGGCGCGAGCACCTTGTTGCAGAACGCATCGAGGACATTATCGCCACGACTTTTCGCCAGACAATGTATACCGACTTCGAGCTTGAAGCCCACGCAGCCACAGCCGAATCAACTGTCGAACCGGAACAGTTCTGCGAACTCTGGAGCTCCCAGCTGGAGAACCTTTACGGCGACACGGTGGAGACGCTTGATGGATCAAAGTGGGCATGGTCTGCAATTCCCCACTTCATCCACACTCGCTTTTACTGTTATGCCTACACTTTTGGGGAGCTATTAGTCCTAGCGCTGTACCGCCGCTATCAGGAGGAGGGCGACGCTTTCGCGCCCAAATTCATCTCCCTTCTGGAAGCGGGCGGCAGCCTTGAACCGCAAACCTTGGTAGGTAAATTGGAATACAATTTGGAAGACCCGGCGTTCTGGAGCGGCGGCTACAGGGTGCTTGAGGAGATGCTGGATGAGCTCGGCGCATAAGGCATAAACAAAAAAAGGCCGGGCGTTAAACCCGGCCTTTTTCAACTTCCCTATAAATCCGCTGGGATCTCCTCCCCGCTGATTAGGTCTTCATAGCTCTCCCTGCGCCTGACGACCCGGTACTGGTCTCCAGAGACAAGCACCTCCGCCACCCTTGGCCTGGCGTTGTAGTTGGAGCTCATCGTGAAGCCATACCCCCCGGCGCTCATTACAGCGAAAAGCTCACCTTGCTCCAACGCCGGAAGAACCCTGTCCTTCGCAATAAAATCTCCTGATTCGCATATTGGCCCTACCAGGTCTGCCAAGCGGCGGGCTCCGCCCTCTTTTACCGGCAAAATTCCATGGAATGCATCGTAGAGAGAGGGTCGCACAAGAT
>PKTU01000024.1 GCA_002869005.1 Deltaproteobacteria bacterium | reverse complement strand
TCAGAATATCAAGGGCCAAAGGCAAAGAGGGCTCAAGACGCTGCCACGCCTTGCCCACCATCGTCGCGTCCAGGTGGCAGGCTCCACCCGTTACGACCGCCTCCACGGGAACTCCTGTGGCGGCTACGCGCACTGCATCATTCTCCGTCTGCACGTCGCCCTCTATCACCGCGACGCTGCGGCCCGCCTCAACGATGCGCCCCAGAGTAGCCTCAAGGATGGTGGTCTTACCCGTGCCGGGACTTGAGATCATGTTTATCACGTATGCGCCGCGTGAGGTAAAGCTCCCCCTGTTACGCGTAGCGACTACGTCATTGCGGGAGAGCACCCGCTTTTCAACCTTTATCTCCCTTGTCACTCTTCCACCTCGATCTCTTTTATGGCTAACTCGTCGCCCGCTACCATATCTCCCGCCATCGAGCCACACGAAGGGCATGGAGTAAGGCGCGATTCTGCGATGAACTCCCTGCCGCAGTCGGAGCATTTGAAGGTCGGCTCGACCACCTCGATTTTCAGCTCGACCCCATCAAGGCCCGTCTCCTCCGCGACGACCTCCATCGCGAAGCGAAGCGTCTCGATCTCCACCCCGGACCATCGGCCGATAGTGAGAGAGATGGAGTTAACCCTTCCACCCCCGCCCCTTTCAGCCTCATCGAGGACTATGCGTGAAATTTCCGTCGCTATTCCCATCTCATGCATTGGCTTGGGTTTTCTCGCTTTTCTGGTGTTGTCGGACCCTTAGAGCGCTTTAAGATACCTCACCCTTATGGTATAGGGAAGGGGCTGAAAAACAAATTTAAACACGCAAAGAGGAGGCTCCATGTCGGACATAAAGAAGATGTACCGCACGGTGATGGATGACAACTTCCCCGAGGATATGACGATAACCTTCGGCGGAGAGACCCTTACCTACAAAAAACGCTCATGGAAGCTCCCCGAAGCGGACGGAACCCTCGTCGAGAAGGGTCTGCGCTACGGCGAAAACCCCGGACAGGAAGCGGCTGTATACGAGCTCGTCGGCGGCAACCTCAAGCTCGGCGGATGCACCTTTATCGAACCCGGCGCGGGGTTGGTCTCCGCGATAACCGAAGAGCAGATGCTACAGGCGGGGAAACACCCCGGAAAGACCAACCTCACCGATGTCGACAACGGCCTTAACATCTTAAAGTATCTGATGGACAAGCCCGCGGCGGTGATATTGAAGCATAACAACCCCTGCGGCGCGGCGCAGGACGACTCGCTGTCCGAGGCGTACCGGAGAGCGGACCGCGCTGACCGCATCGCTGCCTTCGGTGGTGCGCTAATCGTCAACCGCCCGATGGATAAGGCGACGGCAGAGGCGGTTTCGCAAAATTACCTCGAAGTGGTAGCGGCGCCCGACTATGAAGAGGGGGCACTGGAGATACTTAAATCACGCGCCAACCTTCGCATAATCCGCATCGAGAAGATAGATGAGCTCGCAAACTACCGTTCCAAGCGCTTCATCGAGTTTAAATCTTTAATCGACGGCGGCCTCATAGTACAGCAGTCGCCGCTCAACGCGGTCACCTCAACCTCTGATTTCCTCCCAGCGGTTGCTGAATTCGAGGGCAAAAAGTACACCGTCGACCGGGAACCCGGCAAAGAGGAACTTGAAAACCTCCTCTTCGGCTGGTGCGTCGAGCAGGGCATCACCTCGAATTCGGTTATCTACGTCAAGGACAACTGCACCGTCGGCATAGGCACGGGAGAGCAGGATCGCGTCGGTGTTGCGGAGATTGCCGTCTTTAAAGCGTACACCAAATACGCGGACATCCTCTGCTACGACGCCTACGGCATGCCGATGAAGGAGTTCGAGTTAATGGCGATGCGCGGCGAACGCGACCAGGCGGCGGTAGACGAGCTCCGCGCCAAGACCTTGGAGGCAAGGGGCGGGCTAATAGGCTCCGCCATGATCTCCGACGCGTTTTTCCCTTTCCGCGACGGCATCGATGTCGGACTGCGCGAGGGAGTTACCGCGGTATGCCAGCCCGGCGGCTCTATGCGCGACCATGAGGTGATCGAGGCGGTCAACGAGGTTAAAGCCACCATGGTCTTCACCGGGCAGCGCTGCTTCAAACATTAGGCGGGACGCCATCTTGACAACTCGCCTCGGCATAGACATAGGTAGCGCGGCGATCAAAGCCGCGCTAATAACTGAGGATACTACCACCTTGACGGAAGGTGGCCCTTTTCGTCTTCTCTCAAAGGGAGCGGGCGAAAATTTCCATATCTTTCCGGCGAGAGAGGTGGAGGGCGACCCCGTGCTGGCGGCGAAAGCCCTACTCGAAGAGGTCAAAGCGGCTCTTGGAGAGTTACCCCCGGCCATATTAACGGGCTCCGGCGGCAAGGTAGCCGCGAAAAGCCTCAACATCCAATTCCTTCCGCACTTTCGCTGCCTCGCCGAGGGGATTCACCGGCTTTATCCCGAGACTCGCGCCATACTTGAGATGGGCGGGGAAAACTCACGCTTCATAGCAATTGAATCAATCGATGGTTCAGTTAAGATAACCGACTCGTCCACCAGCGGCGACTGCGCCGCGGGCACCGGCTCCTTCATTGCGCAGCAATCATCAAGACTCCGTTACGATGTGGAGGAGGTCGGACAGATTGCGCTTTCGGCGAAGAGCGCCGCGAAGATAGCTGGCCGGTGCTCCGTTTTCGCCAAATCCGACATGATCCACGCCCAGCAAAAAGGCGCTACGCCACCTGAAATTTTGCGTGGGCTCTGCGATGCGGTTGCGAGGAACTTCAAATCGGTGGTCACTAGAAGCCGCGAGCTTGGCGGCGCCCCGATAGCGCTGGTCGGAGGGGTCGCTTTGAACGGCGGCGTCGTACGGGCTATGAAGGAGCTTTACGGTGATGCGCTCTTCGTCCCCGAAGCGCCCGCACATATGGGGGCAGTGGGAGCCGCTCTCCTAGCGAGAGGTGAAGAGGCCCATCAAGAGACCGCAGCCTCAACCGCCAAAACCTCAAACACTTTCCCCCACTGGCCTCCCCTCTCACTAGCCAAAGTCAAGGTGGTCGAAGCCCAGCCACCGCCAGAAGAGCTTCCGAGCGAGGGGTACCTCGGCGTAGATATCGGCTCAGTCTCAACAAATCTCGTCCTCACCTCACCCGACGGGGCCCTCATCCACGGCATCTATCTGAGAACCGAAGCGCGCCCCGTAGAGGCGGTTAAGCGCGGCATGGAGGAGCTAAGAGAAAAGTTCGGCGGCTCATTCAAGGTTCTCGGAGCGGCCACCACAGGGTCGGGCCGGGAGCTCATTGGAGAGCTTATAGGGGCGGATATTGTCTCCGACGAGATCACCGCGCACAAGACCGGCTCCTTCAATGTCGCCAAACTTCACCTTGGCGGCCGCAAGGTTGACACAATCTTTGAGATTGGCGGGCAGGATTCCAAGTTCATCTCGCTTGATGATTCAGTGGTGACTGATTTCACGATGAACGAGGCTTGCGCAGCAGGTACAGGCTCCTTCCTTGAAGAGCAGGCGGAGAGGCTGGGGATAAGCATAATCGGCGAATTCTCCGAGATAGCGCTGGCGGCGAAAAAACCGCTGCGCCTAGGTGAGCGCTGTACCGTCTACATGGAGTCGGACCTCTCTTCGCTGCTCGCCAAGGGGGCAAGCCGCGACGACGCGGTGGCGGGGCTGGCATTTTCGGTCGTGCAAAATTACCTGAACCGCGTCGTGCGGGGGCGCAAAATCAAGGATACAATCTTCTTTCAGGGCGGCACGGCGTATAACCACAGCGTCGCGGCCGCCTTCTCGCAGATACTAGGGAAAGAGGTCATCATACCGCCCCACTGCGGCGTAATAGGCGCCTACGGAGCAGCGCTCCTCGCCAAAGAGAGACGCGACGCCACTGGTAAGCCCTCCACATTCAGGGGCCTTGACCTTGACAGCATCGACCTCTCCATACGCGATTTTACCTGCAACGGCTGCTCAAACTCCTGCGACGTAAAGGAATACACGATCTTGGGGGTCAAGTCCTACTGGGGAGACAAGTGCTCTGAGAGGTTTAGAAAGCCCTCGAAAACAGAGAAAACCCCTGTCATTGAGGACCTTGTAGCCTTTCGAAAAGAAGCTCTGGAGCGTGATTGGCTCTCCTATTTCGAGGAGGGATTCGGCGGTGATAAGCTGGCGAAGCTGGCCTCGGAGGCGCGACAAAGCGCGCCGTCCGCCAGCCCTCGCTTCGGTTTTTTACGTTCGCTTTACTATTTTCACCGTTACCCATTCTGGCGAACCTACCTTGAAGCTCTTGGCGGCGAGGTCGTGCTTACCGGCCCGACCGGTAAACGCACAATCGCCGAGGGGGTAGCGGCGAGCGTCGCGGAGCCATGTTTCCCAATACAGGCGGCGCATGGGCACATGGCGGAGCTGGGCCGCATTGAGCTAGACCGAATAGTGCTCCCCTCACATATAAACGAGGAGCAAGGGCCCCTTGACTCCCCCTCTTTGCAATCGCACCTCTGTCCCTGGGGGCAAACCCTCCCCTTCGTTTTGGCTCATTCGCCCGCGAGCGCGCCGGAAGAAAAGGTGATTTCGCCCTTGCTTCACTTCCGCCAGGGGGAGGCGTTCGTTGAGCGGGAGCTTTGGGGTTCATTCAAGCCCTTCGCGAAGAGCAGAAAAGCTCACCGCGCGGCTGTTGCCCTGGCCTACGGTGCGCAGCGTGGGTTCACGCAGGCGCTGCTGGGAAAGGGCGAGGAGGCCCTTGCCGCCATTGAAGAGGCCGGGGAGGCCGGAGTTATCCTCATCGGCAGGCCCTACAATCTCTCCGACCCCGGCCTGAATATGGGAATACCCTCGCGGTTAAGGCGCGATTACGGCGTCAACGTCATCCCTATGGACTTCATCCCCTCCGCCAACGAGAAGATAGACGCGTTAAACGACAATATGTTCTGGGCCTATGGCCGGCGAATTCTCCAAACCGCCCTTTGGAGCGCCGGGAGGGATAATATGCACCTCATCTATCTGACGAACTTCAAGTGCGGCCCGGATTCCTATCTGAAGACCTTCGCCTCCCGTGGGGCAGTAAAACCCTTCCTCACCCTTCAGTTCGACGCCCACGCAGGCGACGCGGGGATGATGACTCGCTGCGAAGCGTACCTTGACTCAAAGGGGCTGCTGAGGTGGTGGAGATGAAGCCTGGCGAGATGAGCGCGTCATCAAGCCCTCTGGCGGGCAAAAAGCTCTGGATTCCCAACATGAGCCGAGGCACGGCGCGGGTAGTCGCGGGGGTCTTTAAGGCCCTCGGAATCGAAGCCGCCCCCCTCCCCGACGGCGACGCGCGCACAAGGGAGCTTGCGCTAAAGCACCTTACCGGCGATGAGTGCTACCCGCAGGTAGTTACGCTGGGCAACTTCCTCAAGGTCACGGAGATGGAGGGCTTCGACCCCGCCAAGAACGCCCTCTTTATGGCTGCCTCCAACGGCCCCTGCCGCTTTGGGCAATACTCGCTAATTTTTCGTCAGGTACTCGACTCTCAGGGGTTCGGCGAGGTTGAAATTCTCTCACCCTCCTGCGAGAACGGCTACAGGGGGCTTGGCAAGGAGGGACCGGAGGTCTTTCGCTACTTCTGGTGGGCGCTTATCGCGGCTGACCTGCTGCGGAGGATGCTACACCGTTACAGGCCATATGAGAAGGTGCCCGGCACTACCGACAGGGTGTGGGATATCTCCATAGAGGAAGCGGCTATGACCTTGGGCGAGCCAACGCGGCGCGGTCCAAAAAAGTTCGCCGACCTTGCGCTAACGCTGGGCCGGGCCAGAGAGCGTTTCCGCGCAATAAAGAAGGACCTCTCCGTCGAAAAGCCTCTTATCGGTGTCGCCGGGGAGATATTCTGCCGCCTCAACGACTTCTCTAATGATTCGATGATACGTCAGATTGAAGCGAAGGGCGGCGAGGCATGGCTCGCAGACCTCTCAGAATGGATCTTCTACGTAAATTTCTGGGAGATGGAGGAGCTGAGGGCCTTCGGTCAGCGCTTCACAAAGCGCATGCTGACTGCCAAGATCACCGATCGGGTCCAGCGCCGCGAGGAGCACTCACTGGTCAGAATATTCAAAAGCGACCTGGCCGGGCGAGAGGAGCCTGAGAGCGTCGGGAGCGTGGTCAAGGCTGGGGGCAAGTACATACCTCCCCACGCAGCGCTCGGCGAGATGATTCTCTCCATCGGCAAGGCGGAGTGGTACCACAAAAAGGGTTGCGCCGGGATGGTGGACATAAGCCCCTTCTCTTGCATGAACGCCACCGTTGCCGAAGCTATCTACCCCAAGGTCTCCGAGGCGCTGGGCGGAATGCCCATACGGACCTTCTACTATGACGGAACCCACGCGGACATGGAGGAGAAAGTAGACCTCTTCATGGCGCTTGCGCGAGGCTTCAACGGTTTAAGTTAAACTTTATATTATCTTTTGATATATTTGATATTATTTAATTATTCCATCTTCGAGGTGGACTATCCGCGAGACGGTCTTATCCAAGAAGCTTCGATCGTGGCTGACGACGATACATGTATTCACATGGTCGTTTAAAATACCAGCAACCCGCTCCTCCGTCACGGCATCGAGCCCCGTTGTCGGCTCATCTAGGATGAGGATCTCAGGCTTCATGGCGAGCACCGTGGCGATAGCGACGAGGCGCTTCTCGCCCCCGGAGAGCTGGTGGGTTATCCTTGCCTCCAGGTGACCTATCTCAAGCAGATCCATCACTTCGTGTACGAGGTGGTGCGCCTCGTGGGAGTCCAGCCCAAGGTTCCTGGGGCCAAAAGCGATGTCTTCGGCTACTGTGGGGCAAAATAGCTGGTCGTCGGCGTTCTGGAATACAAACCCCATCCTCTTTCTCGCATCCCTGAAATCACCCTCATTTGTGCAATTTGCTCCAAAGAGCTCAACCTCGCCCTCCGTTGGCTTGATGAGCCCCATCATCGTGTGAAGCAGGGTAGTCTTGCCTGAGCCGTTTGCGCCGACAACGCCGACCTTCTCACTCTCTGTCACCTCGAAGTCGAGCCCTTTAAGGACTTTTTGGCCCGATGGGTAGGAGTAAAATATCTTTCTTAACTCAATCAAATCAGAACTCCCCACTGCAAGGCGCCGACAAAGGCCGTGAAAAAACCCATGATTAGAAGTGCACACCAATCGCTTCCGCGCATGTGAAAGTGGTCAAGGGTATAGAAGGTACCGTTGAAACCGCGTAGCACCATCGCCTGGTATATGCGCTGGGAACGTTCGTATGAGCGAACGAAGAGCATCCCCAATAGGTAGGCGAAGGTTTTGTATGTGTGTAGATTGGTCCCTGCCCTGAAGGAGCGCACCTTCATTGAGGTGCGCAGGAGCAGATACTCCTCATGAATGACCGAGATGTAGCGGTAGCAAAAGAAGAAGAGATGCACCAGCTTTTCAGGCATTTTGAGATGAGTCATGCCATGAACGAGGGAGAATACCGAGCTTGTCCCTATTAGACCGATCGAGGCGGTGACTATGGCGTTGGTTTTTAGGGTTATAGCCAGCGCCAAAGATATCCCTTCTCGCTTTACGGTCAAAAAGGAGAAGCTCCAAAGCCCCTCCCCGGGCGTCGTGAAGGGTAGAAAGAGCCAGAGGAAGAGGATGAAGGTATTTACAACCATCAGCCGTATGCCGACTTTAGCGAGGTCCAGCTTCGCGGTGAAGAGGACCGTTAGCCCAAGCCCCAGAGACAAAAGTAGCGCGGGGAGGTAGTCGGCGGTCGCAGTAACCATCGCGAAGGCGCTCAGGGTTATGATTTTCACCCTGGGGTCCATACGGTGCCAGAGGGACTTGCCTTCAGCGAACTCCTCAAGGTGCATCGCGCCGCCCTCCACTTCTTGCGATAAGAAGATATACGCCCCCAAGCCCGGCGATTATAAGGAGACCGAGGAGCACCTTGAGGATTGAGGGCCCACCGCCTCCTTGAGGCTCGGGAAGAGGCTTTTTAGAAACTTTACCATCCTCTGCTTCATCCTGACTCGCGGGAAGGGTAAAGCTCGCCATATGGCCTGGTCCCGCCTCCAGCTTAAGCTCCAGCGCCTCGTTTCCGGGCCGCTCAAAGCAAAAAACACCTTCGCCGTCGGTTTTACCCTCTAAAAGCTTTTCACCCTCCGCGCTGAAAACCATCAATCTGGAACTCTTGGTCGCGCGTCCATCTGCGGTGTATCCCTCCGCGCACACCCTGCCCTCACTCTCCGTAGCGAAGAGATTGACCTTATGGGCAAGCGCGTCGCTTGTCAGCAATATGGCAATCGAAAGCAGGAGCGCGGTCTTTAATATCTTCATCTTTTGCCCCCCAAAAGCTCCGGTTTTACCTTTGAGATGAAGGAGACGCAAAATCCCGTAAGTACACCCTCGGCAATTGCGATGGGAAAGTTGGAAGCGGCTATCAATGTACCAACTTCCACGAAGCCCTCATTTGAGGCGGCAAGGCTGAGCGCTATGAGAAGCCCACCCAGGATAATCGAGAGCGACCCAGCGAGAAAGCCTCCAAGCCAGACCTTCCTTGGCAGACGGCTCCGCGCCATCGGCGCGAAGAGCATGTGACAAAGAAGGGCGGGGAATGCCATATTGAAGGTATTTACGCCAAGGGTAGTAAAGCCTCCGTACTGGAAAAGTATCGCCTGTAGCGTCAAGCCTACGAGTATGGAGGGAAACGCCATCCAGCCGAGGAGAAGGCCCGTTATTCCAATGAGCACCAGATGAGATGACACAGGGCCCACGGGTATATGTATCAGCGACGCCACAAAGAAAACCGAAGAGAGCACGGCCACCTCAGGTACATCCTTGGGCCTCATTTTGGCGAGCCCTACCGCTACGCCGCCCACTGCAAGGAGGGCGCCCGTTATGAGAACCGGCGCGGAAAGCACCCCTTCACTGATATGCATAACCTCACCTCTGAGCGAAAAAAAACCACGAAGTACGTTCCCCTATCGACGGGGACATAACCTTCGTGGTCAGAAATTACTCGTTTGGCCCTGCTAAAGTTTCAACCACTGCGCTTCGTGCGCTAGCAGCCAGAAATTTATACATTTTTCACATGGCAATGTCAAATAGGTTGTCACAACACAAAAAAAAGGGCGGTCCCGAAGGACCGTCCAGAGCTAATTACTGCTTTAAGTGTTTAGTCGCCGAGGTTACCCGCAGTATAGCCGGGGTCGGCGCAGGTTACTGTGTACTCGTCAAAATTCGCCCCCTTTGTCTCCATGCGGCAACCCTCAAGAGTAAATGTGATTAGGTTTGGCTCATCTACCGCGAAAGCGGCGTTTGTGACCAGCAGCAAAAGCGCCAAAAGCCCGTAACGGAAAAAAGAAGATACCTCACGCTCTTGCCCGTCGTTGACGACAACATCGCTCCCCTCCTTGCTTGGTTCTTCAAAAAACAAACTCTTTAGATAAAGTATTCCCTAACCAAGAAAAGGCACATTGCGCCAAGAGGTTATTTTTTTCTTATTTCGAGGGGTGCGTCACGTAGAAGTTAGATACTGCCGTTCGTTAATATATAGAGATAAAATAGAAAGTTTTTCCTAGCGGGGGAAGTGGCGCGATGCCCATATAAGCGCCTGTGCCCGGCTATTTACGCCGATCTTTCTATAAATGTTATAAAGGTGAGCTTTGACAGTGTGTGCGCTGATGTTGAGCTTGTCCGCTATCTCCTCATTACGCACACCTGTTCCCAAAACCGTGAGAATATCGAGCTCCCGCTGGGTCAGTTTGTTGACCATCGGAGAGGAGCTAAACCTGTTTTGGCGTTTTCTATTGGAGGTTATCCGTTCGGAGAGGAAGCGGCGCGGATACCAGAGCTCGCCTGCCATGACCGCCTTGATTCCTTTAAGAAGGGTATCCGGGGAATCGGCCTCGTAGAAGACGCCCATAGCCCCGGCGGAGAGGACGTCATTTTCGATATTTCTTCCCCGCTCCGCGTCGAGAACCACCAGGCGGCACTCGCTGCCGAACTTCTCTACCTGCCTCGCAACGGAATCGGGTATCTCGGAAACAGCGGTTCTGGAGCAATCCAAAAGCGCTACGCACTCGTAGCCAATGGAGAGTTCGCTAATATTTTCCTCTGAAATGGTAGAGGAGACCACCACGCACTCGGTGGCGGGGATCCTCTCAAGGTGCCCCTTTAAAAGCTCTCCGTATAAACGAAGCGGGGTAACTATGAAAAGTTTGCCCCGCCAGTTTTCCGCCAGCCCGTCAGACATGTCCGACATTATAAATCCCCTCCGGAAGAATCGTTTTCAAGATTATACCAGAAGAAATCACTACAGGCAGGGGCATGGAGCAGCTTTAGCTAATCCCTTTCATAGTAGAGTAAGCCTCCATGAAAGCAGGGAATCCCAAACTTGGTATCATGAGCATCAGCGCGTGCACCAGCTCCGCCTCGCTAACACCGGCCTCGCGAGCCTTGGCGATATGCGTCTGAAGCGCACGTTCATGGCCGCTCGCACCCGAGATGGCAACCTTGATCAGCCAACGCGTCTTCTCTTCGAGGGGGCCGCCCTCTGCGTGGACGGCGGCGCCCAATGCAGCGTGCTTTTCGTAAATCTCCGGGTACTCTTCTTTGAATTTTGTGAATACAGGATGAAGGTCTTTCATATTTATTCTCCAAGGATGGCGTTGGATGAAGCTCTTTACACCATTATGTCCTACTATAAAACAAAGTCAAAAGGCTTTGCGCGGCGGTAGCCACACCTTACTCCACAGCCCCCTTCAGGCCAATATCTTCGGCTACGAGTTTCATCCCTTCAATGGTGTCTTCGATTATTTCGCCGCGTTCGGAGCCGAGCATTTCGACCCCCTTATCGATGATGGAGCGGTCGACTCCTGCTGCGAAGGCTTTGTCCTTCCACTTCTTCTTGACCGACTTGGGGGCCATGTCCAGGACGGATCTGGTCGGACGCACCAAGGCTGCGGCGGCTACAAGCCCTGTAAGTTCATCTATAGTGAAGAGGGTCTTTTCCATCTTCGTCTCCGGCTCCACGTCGGAGCATATACCCCAACCGTGGCTCAGCACGGCGCGGACCACGACTTCATCCGTTCCGGCTTCCCGTAGCATTTCGCCAGCGTGGGAGAGATGCTCCTCCGGGTATTTTTCATAATCAATGTCGTGGAGCAGCCCTACGACGCCCCAAAGCTCCTCATCCTCTCCTGCTTTTCGGGCCATGTAGCGCATTACGCCCTCGACGGCGAGGGAGTGGCGGAGCAGGTTTTCATTTTTCATGTGTTTACTGAGCAGCGCCCATGCCTCGTCTCGTGTGGGGATAGCCATCTTTCTCTCCTTGTTAGACCCGCCGGTAGGGGGTAGAGTGCCCTCTCCCCTCGCGGGGTGGCTTTTTAACATATTATATCAAACGAATGGTGGGCTGTGCCCACCTGATGAATCAGCCAAAAGCGGGCAGCGCCCATAAAGATGAACCGATACCCTTATATTTTTCTGACAATCATGTCCATCGTCTGGGGCTGCAACTTCGTCGCCGCAAAGACGACCCTTGCAGAGATGGGCCCTCTCCCCGCAGCCTTCTGGCGCTACCTCATCGCCGTGGCGGCGCTCGGCCCCTTTGCCGCCAAGGAGCTGCTTCTCATCATAAGGGAGCGGCGGCAGTGGCGTAATCTCTTTATATTAGGCTTCATCGGGATATTTCTCTACCACTGGCTCTTCTTCGCCGGGCTGAAGCTCTCGGAGCCCGGCGCGGCATCAATCGTTATAACCTCCAACCCGGCGCTCACGGCGCTGCTCTCAGCGCTCCTTCTGGGCGAAAAACTCAGCTGGCGCAGATGGCTTGGGTTCGCCCTCGCCGCCTTCGGTGCGCTGGTCGTTCTCAGCAACGGCGACGTTATGCGAATTCTGACGTTGGACTTTGGCGAGGGAGGCTTTCTCCTTCTGGGCGCTGTCGTGCTCTGGTCACTCTACGCCGTTTTGGGCAAACGCGTTATGGAGAGCATCTCCCCGCTCGCGGCGACAACGGCGGGATTTATAGTGGCGCTGCCGATGTTCCTCGTTGTCTCAGCAATAGAGGGCAGCCTCGCGCCATCACTCAACGTCTCGCTGGAGGCATGGTTAGGTGTAATCTACATGGGCATAGGCGCGTCAGGAGTTGCGTTCCTCCTCTTCTTCAAAGGGGTAGCGCTGCTGGGAGCCGGCCGCGCATCAATTTTCATCTACCTGATACCCCTCTTCGCCTTCCTCTCCTCATGGCTCATACTGGGAGAATCTTTGACTGCGGCGAAGCTGGCTGGAGCAGCCTTCGTTGTCTCAGGCGTCACCCTCACCTCCAGGGCCAAATAAATCTCCGGCAGGCCAAAATAGCTTCAGGAGTATTTGCGAAAGCGCCCCCACTCGAAGAGCGGGCCGGGGTCGCGCTTTCGCCCGGGAGCTATCTCGTCGTGTCCCGCCAGATAATCGCCCCTAAGCTTGGGGTGGGCAAGTTCAAGGTCATTTAAGAGGAGCCTAAGCGTACGATACTGCTCCTCCGTATAAGGGGTGATCTCGTCGCCCTCAAGCTCAATCCCGATGGAGAAGAGGTTAACGCCGCCCCTCCCCCTCCAGCTGGACTCCCCCGCGTGCCAGGCGGCATCTGCGGTATCGACGAATTGGGTGACTACACCCTCCCGATCGATTAAAAAGTGTGCCGATACGCGCACCCCCTCAAGCTCTACGAAATACTCATGGGCGGAGGTATCGAGTGTTCCGGTGAAGAGGTCTGCTATGCAGCCTGTGCCGAAGCTCCCCGGAGGCAGGGATATGTGGTGGATGACAACGCACTCCACCTCCTCGACTCCTCTTTTCTCGAAATGCTCCGAAGGTATCTGCCTGGCCCAGGGGAGGATCAACGCCCACGCTCCCCTCTTCGGCCCAGCGGGTCGAAACGTAGCCTAAGCTCATCGCCGAGAACGTTTATACCCAGGACCGTGAGCATTATCGCGAGGCCGGGAAAAAACGCCAGATGCGGCGCGAAGAGCAGATAATCAACCCCCTGGCTGAGGATCGCCCCCCACGTAGGCACCTCCTGCGGGCCTAATCCAAGGAAGGAGAGGCTGGATTCGGCCAGTATCGTCGCGGCGACGGAGAATGTGGCCTGCACGCCGAGGGGGCCGATCAGGTTGGGGAGGATGTGCTTTAAGGCGATGCGAACCGGACCAGCTCCGACGACGACCGCAGCCTTTACGAACTCCCGCTCTTTAAGGGCCAGCACCTCGCCGCGCGTCAGCCTCGCGAAACCCACCCATCCGAGGATGGAGAGGGCGAAGATAACGTTGCCAAGGCTCGGGCCGAGAACTCCCGCGAGGGCGATGGCGAGGAGGATGCCGGGGAAGGCCAGGAGGATGTCAACCACTCGCATGAAGAGCTCATCCACCCAGCCGCCCAGATAGCCTGAGACAAACCCCACCGCGCTGCCTATGATTAAGGATATCCCCACCACTACGACCCCAACAAGGAGACTCACCCGTCCGCCGTAAAGTATGCCGGAGAGGACGTCTCGCCCAAGCTTGTCCTGCCCGAGGGGGTGAGATATGGAGGGAGGTTCCAGGCCGCCGGCAAGGTCCAGCACCTCAGGGCCAACCGGCGCGAGGATTGGCGCCAGGAGCGCCCCGGCGAAGAGGATAATGAGTACCGCCGCGGATAGGGTCACGAAGAGGGACTCTCCAAAGAATGAGACCATGCGGGCGCGGTTATTCATCGTTCACCCCTAAGCCGCGGGTCGGCCCATCGGTGGGCGAGGTCCGCGAGGAGATTAGCGAAGACGTATCCTGCGCTGATGATGAGTACGCACCCCTGCACCACCGGGTAATCCCGCCCCTGTATCGCCTGGAGTAGTAGGGTCCCTATGCCGGGCCACGCGAAGACCGCCTCCGTTATAACCGCGCCGGAGAGGAGCGAACCCAGCTGAAGTCCCAGAACCGTAATTACGGGTAGCGCCGCGTTTCTGAGGGCGTGGACCCATATAACCTTCGCCTCGCTAACGCCTCGGGCACGCGCCGCCTGTAGATACTCCATATCCAGCACGTCGACGAGCGATGAACGGACCATGCGGGAGAGTATCGCCGCCAGGGCCGTGCCCAGGGTAATTGCGGGGAGGATCACCGAGGCGATGCCGCTCCGCCCGGAGACAGGTAGCCACCCCAGCTTTACGGAGAAGAGTATGACGAGGAGCGGGCCCAGCCAGAAGTTCGGCATGGAGACGCCGATGAGGCTCGCGAGGAGGGTCACCCGGTCGGCGCGTTTGCCGCGCCTCACCGCCGCCAGCACCCCAAGGGGCAGCGCGATGATAAGAGCCGCGGCCAGCGACCACGCCGCCAGCTCCAGTGTCGCGGGTAGGCGCGAGAATATAACCTCCGCTACCGGCTTGTGATAGGCAAAGGAGGAGCCGAGGTCCCCTTTAAAGATCCCGGTCAGATAATTTACGAATTGAGTGACCAGAGGTTCGTCGAGGCCAAGCTGCGCCCGTAGCGCGGCCTTGTCCGCCGCCCGCGCAGTCTCCCCCAGCATAACGTCAACCGGGTCGCCGGGGACGAGATGTATAAAGGCGAAGACTAAAGTAACCACCCCGAAGAGGGTGGGTATAAGCGTCAAAAGGCGGCGTTTTAACATTATTAAATCATACCCCCGCCGCCGCGTTGCCATCAACAGGAGCCTCCGCGACTCGCGTTAGAAGGTATCCGCCGCCGAGGAGAAGTATCAGAACCGCAAGTATCGATGCCCGAGGGTTACCTGTTAGGTAAGCCACGGTGCCCATCAAGACGGGGCCCAGCACTGTGGCGAATTTACCGAGCATATTGTAAAAGCCGAAAAACTGCGCCGAATGCCCCTCCGGTATGAGCCCAGCGAAGAAGGAACGTGAGAGCGCCTGTACCCCTCCCTGCGCCATCCCCACCAAAATAGCGATAGCGTAAAACTCTCCAACTGAATCCATACTGTATCCCCAGATGACCACTACACAGTAAACTCCTATCCCCAGATAAAGGCCGCGCTTCACCCCAAGGCTCCCCGCAAGACGCCCGAAGAGCAGTGTCGCGGGGAAGCCGACGAACTGGGTGACAAGCAGCGCGGTCATAAGCGAGGAGGAGTCAAAGCCGAGGCTCATCCCGTAATCCACCGCCATGCGGATGATGGTATGCACGCCATCGATATAGAGGAAATAAGCCAGGAGGAAGATAAAAATATGCTTCAGCTGCCTTACGTGGGTGAATGACTCTTTGAGGTCGGATAACCCCTTCCTGATGCTATGCCCGCGCGAAACGCCAAAGGATGGAGGCTCCTTCACCCAGACAACCAGCGGGATGCTAAAGAGCGACCACCAGAGAGCCACCGAAAGGATTGAGGCGCGCACCGCCTCCCCCGCATCCGCGAGGCCGAAGAGCGTCGGTTTTAAGACCATCGCCACATTGACCGCGAAGAGCGCCCCCCCTCCAAGGTAACCCAGCGAAAAGCCGAGGGCGGAGATTGAATTGAAGCGGGATTTAGGTGCTATGCCTATGAGGAGGGAGTCGTAAAAGAGGTTGCCGCCCATGAACCCCAGGATACCCACACCATAGAGGAAAGCGGCGGGGAACCACGCTCCTCGCTCGATGAAGGGCAGCAAGGCGGTAGCCGTTATCGCGGTGATGGCGAAGATTAGGAGGTAACGTTTCCTCACGCCCCCTCTGTCGGCTATCGCGCCCAGAATGGGCGCCATTACCGCCATTATTAGCGAAGCCGCGGAGTTCGTGGCGCCGAGCCTTAACGTGGAGAGGGTGACGTCTGCCGAGGCCGACCAATATTCCTTGAAGAATACCGGGAAAAAGCCCGCCATGACAGTGGTCGCGAAGGCTGAGTTGGCCCAATCGTAGAGTGCCCACGCCCACTGGGGGCGCGTTGTCTTTTTACTCATCAATCCTCCTCGGAGATAGATGAATTTATCAGCGCCCGCATGCCGCCGCAAGGAATCAGGTACATTAAGGATTGAAGATTTGGCTTTTACGTTGCAAAATCAATGTTTACTTATAATAAACACCTCCCATCAGATCGGACTAAGCAGCTAAATGCACGCTTTTGACAGCGCAGTTTATAAATCAACCGGCGAAGCCCTCTTTGCCGGTGAGATATCGACAATTCAGCTAAACCTCGGCCTCAAGTGCAACATGAGCTGCCGTCACTGCCACCTTGAAGCCGGACCGCACCGCGCCGAAATGATGGAAGACGAAACGGTGGACGCCGTCCTCGCGCTCTCCTCCGAGCGAGAGGGAATACTCTTCGACATTACCGGCGGGGCTCCCGAGCTCCATCCGCGCCTTATGGAGATTATCAAAGCGTTGAAGGACCGGGGGCACCGGGTACAGGTGAGAACCAACCTGACCATTCTCACAAATACCGAGCACCTCCACCTTATCGATTTTTACAAAGCCAACGAGGTCAACCTAGTCGCCTCCCTTCCCTGCTACCTTGAGACCAACATCACCGCTCAGCGCGGCGAGGGCGCTTACGACGCCTCGATCAAAGCGTTGAATCTATTGAATGAAGCAGGCTATGGAGAGAAGCTGCCCCTAAATCTTGTCTTCAACCCAGGCGGACCTTTCCTTCCTCCCGCTCAGTCGGACCTTGAAAATGCCTACAGGAAAGAGCTCTTCGAGCGCTTCGGCATAAACTTCACCTCGCTCCTCACTATAACCAACATGCCGATAGGCCGCTTCATGGAGGAGCTCGACGCCGTCGGCGAAGCTGAGAGCTACAAAAAGCTTCTGTCCGACTCCTTCAACCCACGCACACTGGATGGGCTGATGTGCCGCCGTCAGATATGCATAAACTGGGACGGAACAATTCGCGATTGCGACTTCAACCACGCGCTTTCGATACCGACTGCGGGCATGGCCCCAAAAAACATCCGCGAATTTGACTGGAGCGCTCTTGAGGGGCGCAAAATAGCTACCGGAAACCACTGCTTCGGGTGCACGGCGGGCAGCGGCTCCTCATGTGCGGGTGCCCTGGACTCAGGAGAAGCTGAATCAATCCCCCTCGCGATATGAGCTGCTTCGATTTCCGACCCCCCTGTAAAATTTTTTAATTTTCACTAAAATCGAACAAAAATTTTCTCACCGTCAAACGAGGTTATTTGTAACTGTAAATTCCCGCATAAGCTGTGCATAAATCGTTAGTTGGCGCGCCATTTTAGATAAAACACTGTTTTATCAACCCATGTAACGCCCTTGTCACATTCTACACAAGCGGCCTCTTTTGATACTCATTCATCGCTCATGGGCAAACCACGACACCGAAGCGGTTGACATAGGCCGCGCCTATGCCGTATCTTCCGACGCGTTGAGTACCTGATACCAACATTTTAAAAGGGACGTCGCCATGACAGAGACCTGGCTGATAGACCACGCCTACGTAGTCATCTTCATTGTAGTAGGAACACTCGCTGCAATGCTCCCCTTCGGCATCGTCGCCCTTCTTGCTCCCAAGACATTTCATGAAAAGACATTAGAGACATACGAATGCGGCATGGACCCCATAGGTCCCGCCTGGATTCGTTACGGCGTTCTATATTATCTGTATGCCCTCATGTTCCTCGCCTTTGACGTGGACGTGCTCTACCTCTTCCCCGCCGCCCTCGCGTACCGTCAGGTGCCCGGCATAGGCGTCGCGGTAGAGGTTGTTCTTTTCATCGCCATTCTGGCGCTCGCCATAGCTTACGCATGGCGCAAGGGAGTCTTCAGTTGGACACGAAGAAAATAGCGAAGCCGATCCTGATGGACGGGTGCGACTCCTGCCCCTCCATCGAGCCCGGCCCAGGCTACAAAACAACAGCCGAGGTCCCGCCGATGCTTGGCGCGGTGCAGATGCTTGTTGACTTCTGCCGCGCCAACTCCATCTGGCCCATGACCTTCGGCCTCGCGTGCTGCGCCCTTGAGATGATGGCTGCGGGCATGGCGCGTGTGGATATATCGCGTTTCGGCTCCGAGGTCTTCAGGCCCTCGCCGAGGCAGTGCGACCTCATGATCTTCGCAGGCACCGTCAATAAGAAGATGGCGCCGGTGGTTATGCGCCTCTATGAGCAGATGCCCTCCCCCAAATGGGTCATTGCGATGGGCAACTGCGCGATCTCCGGCGGCCCCTTCTGTATCGAAGAGAATTACAACGTGATCGAGGGCGTCGACAGGCTCGTGCCAGTCGATATCTACATCCCCGGTTGCCCGCCCCGCCCCGAAGCGGTTATCGAAGGCGTCCTGAAGCTCCAGGAGCTCATCACCGGGAAACGAAACCCCCTCCCGCAGCTCGGCGGCGCGCTCGCCCCCAAACGCGAGAAGCCCACGGGGATATCATAATGAAGATACTGGAGAGGCTTAAAGAGCTTGAGGGCGTAGAGGCCATCGCCTCCGACTACCCCTCCACCGGCGTTCACGTGGATGTCCTGATGGGGCTGACCTGGGTGCGCACCTTCGCCTCCCTTATAAGGGAGGAGGATTTCCTCATCGAGTCAGTTACGGCGGTGGACGCGGAGCCCAACATGATGGTGCTCTACCACTTCACCCACCCCGATGAGCTTTGCCGCGTTGTGGCGAGAGTGCTCGTCGAGCGCGTGGTGAAGCGCTGCCCGACGATATCCGACATCTATCCGGGGGCCAATTGGCACGAGCGCGAGGTGCGAGACTTCTTCGGCATCACCTTTGAAGACCACCCCGATATGACCCCGCTGATTCTCCCGGAGGATCAGGTCGACTTTCACCCCCTCCTCAAAAAAGAGAAAAAAATAAAAACCCTCTCAGAGGT
>PKTU01000100.1 GCA_002869005.1 Deltaproteobacteria bacterium | reverse complement strand
CGGGGGAGTATAAACCGTCAACCGCGCTCTTTGCCTCAAGCAAAAGGCGGCGCATCTCGGTAAACTCCTCAGCGGTCAACTCCTCTATGGCCCCGACATGGCGCTTTGGTATAACCATCATGTGAGCGGTATTGTAAGGAAAGCGGTTCATTATGACCAGCGCCAGCTCCCCCTCCTTAACCACCAAGCTCTCGGGGTCATCGGTTTTTTTTGCGGCAGCGCAGAAAACACAGCCTCCCGGCATCACCTTTCCAACGTACTCGCTGCGCCAAGGCGCCCAAATATTTTCGCTCATTTCCCCAGCTCCAGTATATTTGCCTCCGCCTCGCCGCCCACGACATCAATTATCGCTGCCGTTCTGCTGGGCGCGAAGCGCTTATCAAAGGCGCTGCCCGGATTAACAAAGAGGGTGCCCTCGATACCCTCCACGAGCGGCAGGTGGCTATGTCCGAAGATTACCACGTCAGGTAAAATTGCGAAGTGCTCTTTAACCGAAGATAAAATAGTGGAGGGCGGGCCCCACCCGTGTATAACTCCAAAGAGGAGCCCTCCGGCTTCAAAGGCAACTTCGCGAGGCAGCACAGATGAAATCGCCACGGGGTCCATATTGCCCGCCACGCCATAATATGGTCGCCTGTCCATGAACTCCAGATATTCCATTATGCCGGCGCCAACGTGGTCGCCGGCATGCACGATTATATCCGCCTCCCCAAGCTCGTTGTTCAAAAGTCCGGTGAAGGCCGGGGTGACCCCCGCAAGATGCGTATCTGAAATGACCCCTATCTTCAAAACATTTTCCTGGAATCAAGCAGGATGGTGACGGGGCCATCGTTGACGAGTTCGACCTCCATCTCCTCCCTGAAGCGGCCGGTCTCCACGTGGAGGCCCTTCTCTCTAAGCCTCTCAACAACCGACATATAGAGATCTTCGGCGCGGTCCATAGGGCCGGATTTTATAAAAGACGGGCGGCGGCCCTTGCGGCAATCACCAAGCAGGGTGAACTGGCTAACAACAAGCACCGCTCCATCCACCTCGTCAAGGGGCAGATTCATCTTGCCTTCGCCATCCTCAAAGACCCTTAGTCCTGCGGTTTTATCGACAATATATGCGACGTCGTCAGGCGTATCTCCCTCCTCGGCGCCCACCAATAGGAGAAATCCACGATTGATTGAGCCCACCTCTTCTCCCCCGATCGCTACCTTTGCGCGACTTACCCGCTGAACAACCCCTCTCACTTCACAGCCTCAGCCAGCTGCGCGGGCAGCTTGACATCCTCAAGCTCCGCAAGGAGCGTTTTGGCGACTGCGTTAAATCCGTCCTTGTTCTCCTTGTCCACCGGTGGACCTGGTTTGTACTTGTGGCGTAGCGGGTTAACCCACTTGCCGTTTTGCTTGAGGCGGTAATCCAGATGGGGTCCCGTCGCACGGCCGGTGGAGCCGACATAACCTATCGTCTGCCCTTGATCGACCTTTCTGCCCGTCTTTATCCCTTTGGCAAAGCGTGAGAGATGGAGATAGAAGGTCTCATAGCCGCGCGCATGGCGCAGGGTGATCATCTTTCCATTTGGCCCCTTGCGCCCTGCAAAGGTCACAGTCCCGTCAGCAACCGCCCATACGGGGGTCCCTACCGATGCGGCATAGTCGACGCCCATGTGGGGCTGAACTTTTTTGGTTACCGGGTGCTTGCGGTTGTAACTGAATTTGGATGAGATACGGGAGAATTTAAGCGGCGAGCGCAAAAAGGACTTTCGGACGTTGTTGCCGTCAATGTCATAGTAACCCTTTGATTTTTCAGCCGCATAATAAAAGGCGTAATGTGTCTCCTCGCTGTCTTTGTAGCTTGCGGCGATTATCCTCCCGTTTCCTACGAAGACACCATCCGCATAGAGTTTTTCGTAGATGACTCTGAATTCGTCACCCGGCTGCGATTCGTGGGCGAAGTCTATGTCCCACCCGAAAAGCTCGACGAAAGCCATTATCAAATCGGCATCCGCCCCGGTTCTTGTAAAAGATTCCCAAAGCGACCCTGCCAGAATACCGTCCGTGCGGGCACGCTCATGGGTAACCTCGACCTCTACTTCCTCACACTTCCAGCCTTCGGCTGATAGGTCTGCGCGGTACTTCTCCACCGGCGATCTGGAATATTCAAAGGAGAGGAGCGACCCCTCAGGGTCGGTTAAAATCCCGTAGCGGTCGCCGGGCCGCATGGTTCTGGGGTCCAGCACAGGGGTTAACGCACGGGCAAAGTTGAAGATGGCGGTATTCTCAACGCCCTCTTTCCTAAGTAGCGAGTCTAGCGTTTCATGGCTTTTCAGCTCTCCCTCGGTGTAGACAAGACCCAACAGCTCCCGCGATTCCTCATTAAGCTTTTGGGTAAAAGCCTCTCCCGCAGGAAGTGCAATAGGCTCACTCAACAAAGAGAGCTTTTCGCTAGCGGCATCGTCGAAAACCGGGACAGGGGTGGAAAATAGCCTGTCAGGCCGGCCCACGGCCGCCACTACCGCCGTAAGGGCAAGGAGGTGAAATATTATCCTTCTCTTCTTCATCCATCATCCAATTGGAGGTCTGGGAGACCCCGCTTATTTTATATTTTTAGTAATGTTAGCCGATGGCTGCCTTAAGGTTCAACCTCGACGCTACCCAAGCGCTTTAGGTTTACCCGCCCCCGGCGCCACCCTCAAGGTGCGTTCACCGCTGACATGGACACGGCCTGGTCCCCCACCCTTTACTTTTCGCACCCTCGCAGCCTCCACGACCATCACCTCAACGTAGGAATCATTTGAAAGCTTTGAGTTCTGCGCGGCAACGCCCGCCGCCTCAATTAAGGAACGTTCGGGCACCCTTCCATCTTTACCCGGCTTTTTAAGTATTACATGCGCTCCGGCTCCGTCACGCGCATGCAGCCAAAGGTCCCACCCCTTGGCCTCTCTGAGAAGCCTGTCATTTTCCTTGCTGTTTCGCCCGGCAAGTATCAACCAGCCGTCGGAGGAACGGAATCTGCGAAAGGGAGCATTTTTTTCTGCGACGGTTCGCTCCGCGGATATCTCTTCCGAAGGGTCACCCACTTCAAGCTCACTTTCAGCTTCTTCCAGACGTCTCTTCGCGACCTCTATTGCCCGCCTGTT
>PKTU01000035.1 GCA_002869005.1 Deltaproteobacteria bacterium | reverse complement strand
GCGTACCCCTTGTTTGAAAGCACCCTCGTGATTGCCGCCGTCAACGTTGTCTTACCGTGGTCGACGTGACCGATGGTGCCGATATTTACGTGAGGTTTAGTCCTCTCAAATTTTTCCTTCGCCATGACCATACCTCCTGGTGTCTCCGGGCGCGCCTTGTTTTTCGTGCCCCGGCCGGACGGACCGGCCGTCCCGATGGTATAAAGTTTTTAGTCTCAACACTGCCGCACGGATGCGGCTCTTTTAACTCTCTTTAAAGCGCCTGAACTGCATGCAGTATGTGGCGCGTCCCTTTGTTTTCGACCTCAGTGAAGTTGCATAGCCCATTAGGGCTCTAAGCGGGGCCACCCCCTTTACGACTCTAAAGCCAGCCCGCTGTTCGATCCCCTCGACCCTGCCTCCCCGTGACTTCAAGTCAGAGAGGATATCGCCAAGGCACTCTTCGGGACCGGAGATCTCCAGCTCCATATGCGGTTCGAGAACAACCGTCCCACACTCGGCAAGAGCCTTTGCTGCGGCTCTCGAAGCGGCAGTTTTCAACAAAACCGCGTCACCGTCATTCGAGGAGAGCTTCTCCAGCCTTACTGAAGCTCCAGTGATGGGGTGCCCGGCAGAACCGCCTCGCTCCATCGCTTCTTCAAACCCGGCAAGGAGCGGCCCTATTTTATCAGCCTCTATTTGCCCCCTGGCACCTTCAAAGACCCAACCCTCAACCTCCGGAGCAGGAACAACGCTGACGTCAACCGTCGCATCCGTCCTTTGTCCATCGATCTCTCTGGAAGCCGAGTGGCTCGCCCGCTTCGACAAAATCGGCATTTCGCGCTGTTCTATGCGAGGTGTGCCGACCCTGAAGAGGTGACCGACCCTCTTTTCAAGCCTTGCCGCTATGACCTCCAGCTGAAGTTCGCCCATGCCGCTCAGTAGCAGTTGCCCTGTCAGCAAGTCGGTACGAAGCCTCAAAGAGGGGTCTTCCGCAACCAATTCACTAAGTTCGTTTTCAATGAGCTCTCGGTCAGCCTCGTTTTTCGGCTCAACCGCAACGGAGATAACCGGCACAGGAACTTCCAGCCTCTCCAAAACAATCGGGTCGCTCACCTCGCAGATGGTGTCTCCGGTGAGGAGTTCGTCCATCCCGGCCACCGCCGCTATATCTCCGGTGAAGACCTCTTTAATCTCGAAAACCTCATTTGCGTGCATTCTAAAGAGGTTTCCAAGCTTCTTTTCACACCCGGCGGCCAGAAGTGTATCGCCCGCCAAGGCATGTCCAGAATAAACTCTAATGTAGCAGAGGCGTCCCTTTTGGGGGTCAGCCGCCACTTTGAAGACAAGCGCCGAAAAGAGCCCTTCATCTTCAGCCTTCGGCACGCCCTCCCGCATAGCTGAATCGGAAGGCGACGGAAGGTATTTAACTATCGCGTCGAGTAGGGGCTGAACTCCTATGTTGCGAAAGCTCGACCCCGTCAGCACCGGAACAGCCTTCAGCTCCAGGGTCACCCTTCGGAGCGCCCCGTTAAGGGCTGCCGCTCCGACCTCGCCCCGCTCCAAATATTCCTCCAGAAGAGGCGTATCCAGCTCGGCGAGGGACTCAATCAACCATTCCCTTGCGAGTTCAGCCTCATCAGCCATATCGGCTGGAATCGGCCCGACCTCGTATTTCATACCCAGGCTCGCTTCATCCCAGGTAACCGCCTCTTCGGCGATGAGGTCAATCACTCCCCGGAAATCTTCCCCCTCACCAATGGGGAGCTGAACCGGAATTGGGCGTGCGCCCAGGCTCGTCTCGATCTCTTTGACGACCCTCTCAAAATCTGCGCCGACCCTGTCCATCTTATTGATGAACGCTATCCGCGGTACCCGGTGTCTATCCGCCTGCCGCCAAACTGCCTGGGCCTGCGATTCAACCCCTCCAACCGCGCAGAAGAGGGCAACCACTCCGTCGAGCACCCTAAGGCTCCGCTCGACCTCCATCGTGAAGTCCACATGGCCCGGAGTGTCGATTATGTTTATCCGACAGCCCTTCCAGTTGCATGCGGTGGATGCCGCAGTAATCGTTATCCCGCGGCGCTGCTCCTCCTCCATCCAGTCCATGATGGCGGTGCCTTCATGAACTTCCCCCAACCTTTCGCTGACTCCGGTGAAGAAAAGAATCCGCTCGGTGGTTGTGGTCTTGCCGGCGTCTATATGCGCCGCTATACCGATATTTCTATATTTGTCGATGGGAGTGGTTCGCATTTAGCCACCCCACAACAGTTTCCCTTCCGCTCTCTACCAGCGGAAGTGCGCAAACGCCTTGTTGGCCTCGGCCATCGCATGCGTATCGTCGCGCTTTTTGATCGATGCGCCGCGGTCCTGAAGCGCGTCTTGAATCTCTCCCGCCAGCTTCTCCGCCATAGTCTTCTCGGAGCGGCTGCGGGTGTAATTAACCAACCAACGGAGCCCTAGAGAGGTGCGGCGGTTGGGAGAGACCTCGATCGGCACCTGATAGGTGGAACCACCGACGCGGCGGCTCTTGACCTCTACCAGGGGCTTGATCTTGTCGAGCGCCTGCTTGAAGGCATCGATGCCGCTCTGCCCTGTACGCTCCTCGACCATGTCGAGGGCGGTGTATACGATCTTCTCTGCGGTGGACTTCTTGCCGCCCAGCATCACCTTGTTGATGAGCTTGCCGAGGAGTTCGTCGCCATAGCGGGCGTCGGCGACCTTGCGAAAATGGTCGACCTTTATCTTCTTCTTAGGGGGTTCTTCTCTTCTTCTAAAAGCCATCCGTCAAAACTCCTACTTCGGCTTCTTGGCGCCGTATTTGGAGCGGCCCCTGCGGCGGTCCTGGACACCAGAGGTGTCGAGGGTGCCTCGCACGATGTGGTAACGAACACCCGGAAGGTCTTTTACGCGGCCACCGCGTACTAGAACAACGGAGTGCTCCTGCAGGTTATGGCCGACGCCGGGAATATAAACCGTCACCTCTTTGCCGTTGGTTAGCCTTACGCGGGCAACCTTACGAAGCGCGGAGTTCGGCTTCTTCGGCGTAGTTGTATAGACACGGACGCACACACCACGCTTCTGCGGGCAGCGCTGGAGCGCGGGCGAGTCCGTTTTGGATTTGATCTGTTTCCGTCCCTTGCGGACGAGCTGGTTGATCG
>PKTU01000174.1 GCA_002869005.1 Deltaproteobacteria bacterium | reverse complement strand
TTAAAAGTCAGATGCTCTACCAACTGAGCTAACGGCCCTTTTTTCGGAGGGATTTTTATACTAGCCCTCACGCGGCTAGTCAAGGTTTCTTTAAGCGAATGGGTTTTGAACCTCGACAGTTTCTTCCCGTCCCGGCCCCACTGAGACCATTACGACGGGGCAACCCGTATATTCTTCCATTTTCTCAAGCAGCTTGACTGCGTTTGGTGGTAGCTCGCCAAGCTCGCGCGCGCCGCCGATATCCTCTGCCCAGCCGCCCATTGTTTCGAGAACCGGCTTGCAGCGCTCAAGCTCTTCGAGCCTCCCGGGGAAGTATTCTATGCGCTCTCCATCCAACTCGTAAGCGGTGCAGACTTTTATCTCATCCAGCCCGCCCAGAACGTCGATTTTGGTTACGGCGAGGCCGCCCAGGCCGTTCATGCGCGCGGCGTGTCTGAGCGCGACGAGGTCTAGCCAGCCGCAGCGGCGAGGCCGCCCGGTGGTTGAGCCGAACTCCGCCCCCTTGTTTCTCAGATGGTCGCCTACGGAGTCAAAGAGCTCGCTGGGGAAGGGCCCTGAGCCTACGCGGGTAACGTACGCCTTGGTGATGCCGACGACGGTGCCGAGCTTGTTGGGGCCGAGGCCGGAGCCCGTGACAATGCCGCCGGAGCTGGTGTTGGAGCTTGTAACGTAGGGGAAGGTGCCGTTGTCGATATCTAGCAGCGCACCCTGGGCACCCTCGAAGAGGATAATATCGCCCGCCTCGGCAATCTCATTCAGGATGACGAAGGTGTTCTTGATGTGAGGCTTTAAGCGTTCGCCCTGCGCTAAGAGCTCATCCATGATTTCATCGACAGTGAAGGTGTCGGCGCCCAGGTGTTTGAGAAGAGCGTTTCTCTCCTCCAGGAGCTTTTCGATACGCTCGCGCAAAATCGCGGGGCGTATAAGGTCGCCGATTCGAACACCGGCGCGTGACGCCTTATCTTCATAGCAGGGGCCTATGCCCCGGCAGGTGGTGCCGATCTTCTTCTTGCCCGCCGCCAACTCTCTCGCCTTGTCCAGCGCCTTGTGGCAGGGGAGTATAACATGGGCCGATTCGGATATGATGAGCGTTTCGGCAGATACCGCTTTGCCGTGTTTGGCAAGCCCGTCTATCTCCTCAAGGAGAATGCCCGGATCGATAACTACGCCGTTACCGATGACGCACCTTTTGCCCTCGTGGAGAATGCCGGAGGGGACATGATGAAGGACAATCTTTTCGCCGCCTACTACAAGTGTGTGGCCTGCGTTGTTGCCGCCCTGGCAGCGGACGACCAGATCGGCGGTGCGGCTATAGATATCGACGACTTTTCCCTTGCCCTCGTCGCCCCACTGCGCGCCGACAACGACTACGTTGGACATCTTCGCTTCCCTTAAAAAGATAGGCTGTAAACCAACCGTTAACACCAAAAACCCCAGGCATCAGCCTGGGGCATGCTCTCACACTCTGGATTCTAGCACGGGCGTTAAATGTTCTGCAAACATCCCGTTAACTCTTCTATTGCGGCACTCCTTCGCTCACCTTTTTGAAGGTCGATGAGGAGCGCCTCGCCGGAAGGTGTACCCTCAGCGCCAAGCGCTATGGCGAAGGCGAAGTTCTGCTCGGCGGCAGCCGCCACGGACTCGACGAGTGGCCGTTTGACCAGATCCCGTGAGGCGCGCACACCCTCTGCTCTCAGAGTGCGAGCCAGCTTTATCGCCTCGTCGCGCTTATCCAAAAAGTTGATGATAAAAACCCCTGAGCGAGTTGGGCGTGCCCCCTGGTTCTGAAGGGAAAGAGCCTCCGCAACCGATAGAATATCGATGGAAAAGCCTGTCGCCGGCAAGGTCTTGCCATACGCTCCGACCAATCCGTCGTAGCGGCCTCCACGGCTTAGCGGCGTGCCTACGTGGTGGACGAAGCCCTCGAAGATAATTCCCGTGTAATAATCAACTCCGCGAATCTCGCCGAGGTCAACAGTAAGATATGCTCCCAGCCCGTGCTTATCGACGAACGCAAGCGCGTCAGAGAGGTTTGAAAGGGCCTCTTTGGAGTGGTCCGATTCAGCGAGGGCCGATGCTCTATCTAACACCTCGGAGCCTCCGGCTAAGAGGGGGAGGGCCGAAAGCAGCTCTTTTTTGGCGACGGAGATGGGCGCGTTCTCCAAAGCGTTTTCAAGGTCGGAGAGATCTTTTCGCTTAACGGCGTCAGTTATAGCGTAGAGCGCTTCCGGCGTCAGCTCAACGTCCTTGAAGATCCCCTTAAAGAACTCCACCTGGCCCACATCAACCTTGAAATCCTCTAAGCCGGATGCGCGAAGGCAATCAACCATCATGGCGATCGTCTCGGAGTCACCTTCGGGGTCCATAACCCCCATCAGCTCCGCGCCGGCCTGATGAAGCTCCCGGCGTTTACCATTGAGATTGGGTACGTGCCGGACCACCGGCCCCTCGTAGAAAAAGCGCAATGGCAGGGCGGCTTCGGCGAAGCGGGTCGCAGCTATGCGGGCTAGTTGAGGCGTGAAGTCGGCCCTCAGGCTGAGCACCCGGCCGCTGAGGCGGTCGACCATCTTGTAAAACGAGACCTCCTCGTCGGAATCCGGCAGGGCTCTAGCGAGCGCCTCCGCATGTTCGATGAGGGGGGGCTGTACAGGACGATATCCCCAACCTGCCATCGTAATGAGGATTGTACGGCGTAGCTCGATAAACCGCTCCGCCGCCTCAGGGAGTATATCCGCGACGCCTGCGGGAAGCTCCAGGTGGAGCCTGCCGCCCTTGTCGTTGAGAATATTCACTTTATAGATAGACCTTATGGAGATTATTTACATTATCAAGGGCTCCGAGCGCTTCCAGCGTCGCGTCGTCCGGCTCGGAGTCTACATTTATCACGGTGATTGCATCGCCGCCGGGAGCGGAGCGGCCAAACTGCAACTGGCCGATGTTGATCCCACGCTCGCCGAGGGTGGTGCCTATAGCGCCGACGAGGCCCGGGCGGTCATTGTTCCAGAGGATCAGCATGTTGCCCTCCGGCATCGCCTCGATGTCTATGCCGTCGATCTCGACCACGCGTGGTTCGTTCTTCCCGAAAACCGCGCCTGCGAGGGGCCTTCCGCCCTTGTCGGCAACTACGTTAAGGCGGATGAGAGATGTAT
>PKTU01000082.1 GCA_002869005.1 Deltaproteobacteria bacterium | reverse complement strand
TTTTACCTTCAAGCTCCTCAAACCTTAAACCCTCGCGGCTCAAGGTGGCCGTTAAAGAGGCTTCTTCCGATTTTAAGGTGCCGAAAGTCGCGGGTCCTATCGATATATCCAGGTCAAGGAGCGGGTCGCCCCTGGAGCCCGCGGCGACCCCGGTGAACGTTGCCCTACCCGTTATCGGGTGAAATGAGTTGAGGCGAAGGGGCTCAAGCCAGCTCTCGGGAATCTCCTTGGCCTCAAAATGTCCCTCGACCGAGCCGGAGATAACTCCAAACTCATCGAGCGATGCCGCTCCGTCCAGATAAACCCTTGAGGATTCAAGGCGGAGCTTCTTCAAGAGATGCCTGCCGACCCTGCGCTCACCCTCGAAGGAAAATTCCCTCAGCTCCTCGGTTCCACCTCTCCACGCAAAAAGACCGTCCTTAATCTCTCCGCTGGTTACATTGCCTCTCCAGTCGAAAGAAATCCCGTTAAGAGAAAGTGCAAAGTCATCCCCCCGCGTAAAGTCTACGCTCCCCCCCTTAACATATAGACGGTCAAACTCCACCGGAAGCGCGATAAGCGTGGGATTGTTGTCAGCGCCACCCTCCGCTGCCTCCGCCTGGGTCGGGAGCACGCCCTCAAAGCGTGGCATTTCGGCTTCAAAGGAGATCACCGGGGGGCCTGAAATTGAACGTATAAAATGGAGCCTGAGCTTCAGCGCGCCGGAGGAAAAATTCCATGCACCCCCATCCCCCAAGGCTTTAAGTGAAGTTAAGGCAAGCGTCGGCCCGACCGGATCGAAATCGAACCCCTCCGCATCCAGCGTCACCCCGCGCTCCTCAAAAAAGAGCTTTAGCCTGCCCTCCAAAAAGGAGTCAAAGGCGGGTGTCTTGGCTATTATGAATGCCGCGGCGGCTAGGGCTATGAGAATAGTTATACATAGCCCGGCGCGACGTAGTATGCGTACCATATTCCTCATTAAGGTATGGAGAAGTCCTTCCCCCCGACCCTCTCATTTGGAGGCAAAATTGACAGCGGACGCCACAAACTCTAGACTACTCAATGGTCGGAGGCGCGCTACTGCGCTTCTATGGATTTTCCTCCACGGTGGCTGAAAAGTCAAATAACGCCGGGACATTACGCCATGCGATTCGTGGTCATTACAGACGATCCCAACACTGTTAAGCTGATGGGCCCACTTGGGGATGATGACATCCATCTCCTATTATCCGAGGATGACTCGGTAATACGCCATGCCCGCAAAGAGGGGTGGAGGACGAAGCACTTAAAGCTCGGCGATGAGGAGAGCGTTAAAAAGCTCCACCTAAGTTACCGGGACCGGGTTTTGATAAAGCTCGAATCAAAGACCGACCTCAAAAAGTGCCTCGACGCTGTCCTTGCGGTTCAGCATGACATCCCCATAACAGTAGTCAGCGAGAGCTGGACAACCCCCGAAAAATGGGCGGGGTTAATCCGTGTGGTCCCTCTCTCTTCCTTCTGCGGCGGCATAGCGTCAGAGCTTGAAAAGGCGGCAGCCATGCGCTCCGTCGCCCATCTACGCAATATTTTCAGCAAAGCAGACAGGGTTCTCCTCCTCCTTCAGGATGACCCGGACCCCGACGGCATCGCCTCAGCCCTTGCCCTTCGCACAATACTTGGCCGTAACCGGACAACGGCCCCAATCGCATCTTTCGGTCACGTAACACGCCCTGAAAACGTGGCGATGATTAGAGACCTTGAGATTCAGGTGCTCACAATATCCGAGGATGATCTGAAAGAATATGACCGCATAGCCCTCCTGGACTTGCAGCCCTTCCATTCCCCCCAGATCCCGCTTAAAATCGACGCGGTCATAGACCACCACCCAAAGCGTACCGGATATGAGGCAAAGTTTGTGGATATCCGTCCACGCTATGGCGCCACCTCAACGATTATGACGCAGTACCTCACCGCTTCGGGTACACAGATATCTCAGCGTCTGGCAACAGCCCTCGTATATGGAATTAAGACCGACACCCAGCTGCTCGGCCGCGACACGACACCCGACGACGTTGACGCCTTTGCAGAGTTATATCCCCTAGCCAACCAGGCGACACTCCGGAAGATTGACAGACCCCAGATACCCCGCGACGATCTGGTCTCGTTCGCCATCGCGCTCCAACACGCCAGCATAGAAGGCGAGATAATTTACGCGCATCTGGGTCCTCTATCCAGAGAGGACGTTATCCCCTATTTCGCAGACCTCTGCCTTGAGATTGAAGACGCGCAGTGGTCGGTGGCAAGCGGCATCTTCGACGGGATGCTCATAATCTCCATACGCACCTATGGAGAGGGCGCGTCCGCCGGAGAGACCACGAAGAAAGCCTTTGAAGTCTTTGGTAGCGCAGGCGGGCACAGGGCGATGGCTAAAGCCGTAATACCCCTTGAGAACATACCCTCTCAATACCTGGACCATGAGCTATGGATAAAGGAGCGCTTTACCTACGCGCTCTCTGGAAGAGAACCCGAGCCGGCCATCTAAATATGTTAATAAAGGATATCCATGCCTCTACGAAACCCTGAGGACAAGCTGGAAAGCTCAACGGGGGAGAGCGCCATCGTGATGGGCGAAGCGCTGGGCGGCGTGATCCACTACCTTACCAACCTTCTCCACTCGCTATTGCTGCGGGCGGATATGATTGAGTCCAGCCCCAACCTTACGGAGGATGAGCGGGAGAAGCTGGAAGAGATCTCCGCAGGGTCGCAAAAGATCGCGGAAACCCTGCAAATATTCCTCTCTACCGGCAGAAGCATCGTCAAGGGTAGCGGCGAAGAGGTAGCGCTACAGAAAATAATTGAAGAGCTGACAAAGGGGCGCGGAGTCGCCTTGTCGCTTGACGATTTAGCGGTACTTGGAGATCGCCGTCTTCTCTCCGACCTTGTGGGGATACTGATATCCTCCCTTTTTACCGGAGCGGACGATGATACAAGCGTCATAATTAAGCTCTCCAAAGCGGAGAAGGAGTCGCTCGATTTCATCTCAGCCCCCTGGCACGGCGATACGTCATGGGTCGAGCTAAAGGCTTCGAGGCTGGGGCATGGTACGCACCTGCCCCTGGAGGAGGATGCCATCGAGGAGGTGGATCCAAGCGCCCCCCTTGCGATGGAGGCAATGCGTATTCGAGGAATAATCCGGCTCCATCAAGGCTCTTTCCGCGTAGAGGAGTTGGTGGGCAATGGCGCTACCCGCTTGACTATCAGAATATTTCTACCGGCCCCAAACAAATAGAATACACGCTCCGGTTTACCCTCTAATTTCAATATTTACCGCCCCACCGCCAATTCCATCCCTCCTTAATAATATTAAAGGATATCTCCGCCGAGCCGATAATTTAGGGTAATGGCCAACCACGGCAATGATGTAAAAAATTTCTAATTAGGAGGAAATGGGAATGAAAAAGTTTATCTGGCTTTTGGCTGGCATCGCGATGCTCTCCATTACCGCTTGCGGCGGCGGTGGCGGCAGCGACCCCCTACCCTACGTCGGCGAAACGGGACGCGCTGATATCTCCACGACAAGCGCTGCCGACACCTTCGAGATGGTCAACCCGGATGATTTTGAAGACTTCTTCTTTGGTGAAATATTCAGCCCTATAATGGGGAAAAGATCGGCGCGGGCGCTCTTCGCCACCGAGACGATACTTGATTGTAACGAGGAGGGTTACGCCGAAGTCTCAGGCAGCGGCGATGAAAATTCTTTCTCTGGGACGATCACCTTCTTCGACTTCGACAACTGCAACGGCGCCGTCCTCAACGGCTCAATGGGCCTCTCAGGCTCCATGAATTCCTCTTCGGAAACCATTAAGGCTACCTTCGACGAGCTCTCCATCAACTACGGCGACGGCGACTTCATCGAGACCCTTTACGGCAGCGTAAGGTTCTATTTCAGCGAAACCAAGATGAACACCCAGATTAACCTTCTCTCCTCCACTGTAGATGGCGAAATTACCCATATGGAGATGATCGCGGGTTACGAGTTCAACGTCGAGCTAGACCAATATGGTGACGGCACCGCTACGGTTAAGGGCAAATTCTACGATTCAGACGAGGGCTATGTCGAGGTTCTGACACTGACCCCCGTTATCGTTACAGAGTCTCCCTCTTACCCGATTGGGGGCGAGATTCGCTTCATAGGAGCAAACGGTTATGTCGACGCTGAATTTCTCTATGATGACGAGATTTATAGCGACGGCGTCCTCTACGAGCTATACGATAACGATGATATGTTCGTGGAAGATTACTTTGTCCCCTGGAATACTTAAATCATAAATAAGATCTGATTAAGAGAAAAAGGGACCGCTTCGGCGGTCCCTTTTTCATCCTAAGGGTATATATTAACTAACGTTTTTTACGCCGAAAGAGCTTGTAACCGATGCGGTCGTAAAAGCCGGTTGCCGTCTCGGTGAGCAGCGCCAGACCGCCAAGCGGGATGACGATCCACGCCCACCAGCCCAATAGGAAGGTGAATATTCTCCCGTTGTGCAGCTCAAAAAGGGCATGCCACAGCGATATCCGTCCCTCCTTTGCGAGGGCTGGAGGCATCTGGATTCCAGCGGCTTTACCCCATCCGCGCATGAGCCCCCGATCGTAATCCGCCCAGAGGCCGCCCTCCCTGCTGAAACCGACGACCATCTCCTTGCCAACAGGCGGCCCCTTGGGCGCTTCGGGCGATTTTTTGGTGAAGAGGTCCACAATGGTCCCGGTATCTCTCCCCCAGAGAAATAGCCCCGACATAGAGCCGACGAGATGCCCGGCCTCAAGCTCCTCAAGCACCGTGGCCCCCATGACGGAGACGGGCGGGGTGGGCTCTCTAAGTTTTCTGAAAGTCTCGCCGCCGGAAAGAAGTCCCTCTATCCCCCCCTCATAAAAGCCCTCCGAGGTGGCTAGGAGGAGCGTTTCCCGGGCCTTGTCATAGAGCCCCTTCCTGATGATGTCATGCCAGGGGTTGGGGTCTAACGGCGCGGGATGGTGCTTTATTTCGTAAGTCGCGTCGGCGATGGCGATGAGCAGAGGTGGACGCTGGAAGATGCCGGTAAGGGCAATATAGAGAAGTAGCGGCGTAAGGTAGACGCCGAGCTTGATGTGAAGCTTTAGACCCTTGCGGGCGAGCTTGCCTCCGCGCCCCGAGGAAAGGCTCCCACGCCATCTTTTCCACCAAAACCACCCACCGGTGATGCTGGCGAAGAGGAGGAAAACCCCGATAAGGTCGATAAAGAGCCTGCCCCCAAGGCCCCACAACTCCCCTGAGTGGAGCTCGAATACGAGCATGAAGAGAGACCGCTTGGGCTCCTCCTCAGCCTCCCGTTTAGGCGTTACAGCCTTGAAGACTGATGGTGCGGAAGCTTCTGAAAAGTAGATGTCGGAGCGCGTGAGGGCTATGAGCGAATCGCCGTACTTAACCAGATCAACTACACCTTCAGGCTCTTCGGCGAGTTTCACCGGCTCCCACCTGGACGCCCCCCTACCCCGGACAAATAAGCCGCCGCGTGTCGCCGCCCAGAGGAGCCCCCCGCTCTCCGTGAGGTCGCGGGTATCTCTGAGATATACGGATTCGGGGAGACCGGCGTTAAAATCCACCGGAGTGATTTTCCCTGAAAGCTGCCAAACGCCTCCTTCGCCATTTATGAAGCGCCCGTATCCGGTAGTTGTTAGAGAGCGGAAGGAATTTCTGTTCCACTGGCGGTACTCGTAATCGCCGGGGAGCATAGAGCGCGGTAGGTCGTAGTCGGTGATGAGGTCCGGGTGGTTTAAAAGGATGCCGGAGAGCGCCATCGCCGCAAAGTAGAGGAGTCCCACAATGCCGATTATGCGGTGAAATTTTTTTGATATTTTCAGGAGGCTTGAGGTGGGCTTTTCCGGGGGCATTCGGACTGGCTCCATAAAAGAGCCCGCCGCCACACGGCGACGGGCCCGGTTTTACTTAACGGTTGACGCTAATATTTCACCGCTCGTCATGTACTATTTCACCGCCCGTGGAGATCACCACGGTCTTAATGGGGATATCAACCCCGCTCTCCTCGGCGGCGCGCCTTACGATCATCTCAAGGCCGCCGCAGCAAGGCACCTCCATCCTGACAATGGTGAGGGAGGCGGGCTCCCCGTAGCGGATCACATCGGCGAGCTTTTTCATGTGCGCCTCTGCGTCGTCGAGCTTTGGGCACGCAACCGCCACCGGCTTACCGTCTAAAAATTCACGGTGGAAGTCTCCAAAGGCGAAGGGTGCGCAATCCGCGGCAAAGAGAAGGTCCGCGCCTTTCAAAAAGGGCGCCGCGGGGTTTAGAAGGGTCAGCTGAACAGGCCAGTGGCCGAGCCTGGAGGGGGCAGCGCCGCCATCTGTAATTTTGACGCCCTTATCCAGAGAGACATTAAGTGCGCCTGGGCACCCCCCCATAGCCGGACGCTGAATCACCTTTGCGGCAGAGCCGGGGCAACCGCCGCCGGGGGCGGGTTTTGCCTCTTCCTGCTCCTTAATTCGCTGCTCAACAAGCTCCTCGTCAAACGCCTCAACATCGCGCTCCTCAAGGGTCAGCGCCCCTTCGGGGCAGTGGCCTATGCAAGCGCCAAGTCCGTCGCAAAGCGCCTCGCGCACAAGCACGGCCTTGCCGTCACGAATCTCAAGGCTGGACTCCGCACAATTTACTATGCAGAGCCCGCAGCCGGTGCACTTCTCTTCATCAATCCTTATTATCGGTCTTTTCATGGTTGCCTCCAATTGTTTACCATTTTGGTAACTATAATACCTGAAGGGCTCCGGGAAAAGAGTTTTTCATTAAAAATGTTTATTTAGCGCTTTTTCAGCCCCAGCGCGTTCGGCACCTTCCAGGCGACACCGCCGGGAGAGTAGAGAGCGCGAAGGTCGCCGGCCTCGACATAAAGTTGCGCCTCGCTGCCGCCCTCGGCGTATTGCAGACTTACAAGGTCCAGCGGGAGCGCGATAAGTCGCTTCACCAGGTCGTGCATCGGGTAGGAGGATTTTGTATGTATGAAGAGCAATCTGCCCGCGCGATCCATTCCTAGAAGGGAGGCGGGCCAGCGTTTATCATCTTCCACCCAGGTCACCTCACCTTCCGGCGAGAGCATTCGTATGGACTGCACCGCGCCCCAATAGGAGGGCATGACCGCGTCGCCACCCTCCACCTCAAGGTCAACGAAGGTTACCTCCGGCGAGGAGGCGTCAAGCGGGTCGAAGAGCAGGACTGATCGGTGGGAGGTAAGCCTTGGGTTGTTGAAGTGGCCGCGCTTTCGCATCAAGCTTACCGCGGTAATACCATCCTCCTGATACATGGAGGCGTTTATGGCGGCTTGAAGATCGTATTCATTGGACCAGTCGCGGAGTGTTTTGGCGTCATCCTTCCCCCCGGCCTCTGAGGCCATCATGAGGACGGGCTTGTAGAAGGACAGATCGGCTCTAACTACTCTGATGACACCGTCACCGTCTGGTGGGGAGTCCGGACCGGTAAATTCTCCCAGCTCAAGCCCCTTGTCGACCTTGGTGAAGCCTCCGGGACCGCGGGTGGGAAAGAGACAGTTCACCACAATGGTCAGCGAAGCCGCCGCCAGCACCCCTATGAAAATCCATCCCCGCAACTTGAGTTTTCGTTTGCGCTTAGCCATGACACTCCGTCTAAAGTATCTGTAAGCGAGGTATTCTCGCGCCTTTAGCCTACATTTACAAGTCCGCTTTGGCCTTTACCTCAACGACGCCAGAGGGCATAATCACCCACGACCTACCACCCGATTTTACCACGGAGGCATCCCTTGGCAGTCTGGGACCTTGACCCTATTCTTCTAAAGCTCGGCCCCCTGCAAGTCCGCTACTATGGCATTTGCTTTGCAATCGCGCTTTTTGGCGGTTTTTATTTCATGCGTAAGCAGATCATTCGGGGTGGTCGCGACGGCGAGACTGCGGAGAAGTTCCTGCTGCCGGCGGTGATAGCGGTTATTGTCGGTGCGAGGGTCGGGCACGTCCTCTTCTATGAATTCGACCGTTTCCTCGCCGACCCGCTATATATGGTCTATTTCTGGAGGGGCGGGCTGGCGAGCCACGGCGCTACCGTAGGGCTTCTAATAACCCTCTGGTGGTACTCCCGCAAAATAAAGATGCCGCTCCTTGAGGTCGCCGACAGATTCAGCTTCTCGGTAGCGTGGGCGGCTGCCTGGGTGCGCATCGGCAACCTGACCAACTCCGAGATAGTGGGCAGGATAACCGCCGCTAAGTGGGGGGTTAAATTCCCTCGCTACGATATAGGTCTCGCCATCGACCAAGTGCCGTTTAGGCACCCGAGCCAGCTATATGAGGCGGCGGGAGCTTTTGGCCTGCTTGTAATACTCTTTGCGGCGGATAAACTGATGGGGGGCGAGAAACGTCCAACAGGTGCGCTGGCGGCTATCTGCCTCATAGGGTATTTTTCAGGTAGGTTTATGGTGGAGTATGTAAAGGAGTATCAGGCCCTTGCGGCCTCCTCGCCCCTTACAATGGGGCAGATACTCTCGCTGCCCTTCATATTGATTGGCGTTTTTGTGCTCATTTTTTCATTCATAGGGAGAAAAAGGGGTTGAGGTCTAGGTTTATCTGCCTGTTGGCGATTTTATTTTTCTTTGAAGCCGCTGCCTTTGCCGGGCAGACCTCACCCGTGGTGCCTATATATGACCACATTTCAGGCGACTTAAGAGAGGTGTCAATCGAGCCAGGCGACACTCTCTATGCAATCTCGGCGCGCCATGGAGTATCGGTGGCGAACATCATGCGCGAAAACGCCATATCGGACGCCCGTAAGATTCGCGCGGGAAAAACCTTAACCATAAACACTCGCCGGGTCATACCGGAAGCTACGGACAACGGGCTTGTCGCCGATATCACCTCCGGCACTCTTTACCGCTTCGAGGGGGCAAGGCTCCTCTCCCGCTACCCAGCCGGCTTCGGGACTACAGTGAGACCCACCCCTATCGGCACCTTTATTGTCCTCTTCGTCGATGAAAACACTGATTGGGATTACCCCGCAAGCGTTGATGAAGAGCGTGAGCGCGAGGCTTCAATCGCCACTACGCGCCGTCCGCCCGCGCCGCCCGTCACACTCGGCCCCAGGTGGATCCAGCTCTCGACATGGGGCCTTGGCATACACGCAACCCCCTTCCCCTCGACAATAGGCTCCTACATGTCCTACCAGCACATAAGGGTCGGCAAGGAGGAGATGAAGGAACTTGCCTCCATCGCCGGTTCCGGGATGCGGCTGGAGTCGATTTACCAGCCGGTGAGGCTTGCGCTGCCGCCCGACGGGACGGTATGGCTTGAGGCCCATGAGGATGTCTACGGCCTCGGAGAGCCTGCCATCGATGATGTAATGACCGCCCTCGGCGACCGCGCCGAGGATGTGGACCGTGACCTTATCGCGCGGGTCCTTTTGGAGAAGAGCGGCGTTGCCGAGCTTGTCGGCAAGGACGGCGAAGCAGTGGGTATGGTGACGGACGGCGCCAACGGCGCACTTGCGGCGGAGGCTGAATGGTCATGCCTCGACTGCCCGCCGGGGGAGAGCCGAAGGGTGACCTTGCAGCTTAAGGCGAAACGTCCGTTAACGCTGGAGAGCGCCTTCCCCCTGAACGTCTTAAACGCTTCCGGGCAGCCGGTATACAACTCTTCGCCGGGAGGTGAAAAGATATCTTTAAAAGCAGGTGAGACTAGAAATTTCGTGTGGGATCTGATCACTTCAAAAGGGCAGGCTGTGCCCCCGGGGCAGTACACAGTGCTGATCTCTTTCACCCCCGAGGGGGAGTCGCCAGCCACCCTGGGCCTGCCGCTATGGGTTGACCGTTAAGGGCGTTTTCTAGCCCACCTCTTCGCAACAGGTATGGCACTCCTCTACCTCCCCGCCACGGAGGAAAAGACCGTTTCTTAAGATCTCCATAATCTCCAAGGTAAGCTCACGCACCGATAACGCCCCCTCCGGATTGTACCACTGGTAGAGCCAGTTTATGTGTCCGAGGATCGAGAAGGCCGCTGTCGCCAGATGCACCCTCCTCACCAACCCCTTATCCATGCACTCCGTCAGGGTCTTTTCGTAAAGCGACAGTATCGCCGCCTGCGTAACCCTTGTGCGCTCCGCAAAATCCGGCCCCAGCGCTTTTTGCTCCTCTACAAGAACCTTCGACTCGTGGAGGTGGTCCTCGACGTAGCCGATCTGAAAGCGCACCATGGCTTCCAATACATCGAGCGGGTCGTTCTCTTTCTCCATGACATCCAAGAGGCCACGGTAGAGGGTCTCACCAACGTCATCTATTATCGTGAAGAGGATCTCTTCTTTGGATTCAAAATAGTGGTATAGGGTCGCTTTGTTGATGCCGACCCGTACGGCGAGGTCTCGAAGGCTGGCCCCCTCATATCCGACTGAGCGAAACAGCCTTACTGCTTCCTCTAAAATCTGTTTGCGGCGCACTTCGGGCCGCATGCGGCGTCTTTGCGGCATCGTTCCTCCCAACCGGTGTTTGGTAGAAATTAGCAAGGGCGCATCTTGCTGTCAAGAAGGCCGCGTTAATCTTGTATTATGAGGGGTTTAGGCAAATAAAGAGCCCACTCTTAAAAGGTGGGCTCTTTAACGTTATTTTGCCGCGACGAGCACCTCGGCTCCATCCAGAACTACCGAGTCTCCGGGTCTCAGTTTTCTCCCGCGCCTTGTTTCGGTCTCGCCGTTTACGCTCACTTCGCCGCTCTGGATTATCACCTTCGCTTCACCGCCGCCGGCTACCAGATCGGCCAATTTGAGGAGTTGGTCCAGCTTTATGTATTCGGTACTTATACCGACCTCAATCATTTACGATCCATCCTAGAAGTGCTCCACCTGCACGAGCCTTTTGATGAGGATTGTCGTGTCGTTGGTGGCGCCGTCAGGGTACATGAAGTTGTCGTCCAGGATACAGCGAAGGTCGTAACCGAGCCTTCTGAAAGCTCGGATAAGCCCTATCTGGTGGAGTAGCACCTCGCTTGTTAAAAACATCAGCTCCAACCTGCGTGCTACCTCCTCCATCTCATTTAACATTATCATACCGAGTTTTTTGCCCCGGTATTCCGGCGCGAGGACGATCCGTATCTCGGCGGTGTGGCGGTAAGGCCCCTTACCCAGATGGAGGGTGATGTCTCCCACGATCTTGTCCTCAGTGCATGCCACGAGGGAGAGGACATCATCGAAGTCGATGTTGGAGCACCACTTTTTGACCATCTCCTCATCCTTGATGTCGTGCTTTAGGGTCCGCGCCTCCTCGTCGGGGATCAAGCTAAAGAGCCCCATAAGCTTCTCAAAGTCATCTTCCTTAAGGGGCCTGAGGAGTATCCTCGTGCCTGATTTCATCTGCACCATCTTGCGGTGTAGGGCGAAGTTGAACATCGGTGCCTCCTAACTGATATCTCAGGAAAGGTGCATAAGCGCTATTTTGAGCATCCTGCGAACCGGCTCCGCCGCGCCCCACAGAAGCTGGTCGCCAACGGAGAAAGCCGCCAGATATTTTGGCCCAAGCGTCATCTTACGTATCCGGCCGACGGGTACGGTTAGGGTGCCCGTCACTGCGGTCGGCGTCAGCTCACGTAGCGTTGCCGCCTTCTCGTTGGGTACGAGACGCACCCATTCGTTGTGCGATGAGATCATATCATTAATCTCGTCAAGCGGCGCGTCCTTAGTAAGTTTAATTGTAAACCCTTGGGAGTGGCAGCGCATCGTCCCGACACGGACACAGACCCCGTCAACGGCAATTGGGCTACCCGCGTTGCCCAAAATCTTATTGGTCTCCGCCTGTCCCTTCCACTCCTCGCGGGTCTGCCCATTATCCATGGCGCTGTCTATCCAGGGGATGAGGCTACCCGCCAGAGGCGCGCCGAAGTTGGCAATTGGAAACTCGCCGCTCCTTTGGGCGCCTGTGAGGAGCCTTTCAAGCTCAAGGGCGGCTGTGCCAGGGTCAGCGGCGTTGGCAAGCACGCCCATCTGGGCAGCAAGCTCTTGCATATTTTTTGCACCAGCGCCTGAGGCCGACTGGTAGGTCATCGAGGTCAGGTTCTCTACGAGACCAGCCTCGAAGAGGCCGCCGAGCGCCATCAACATAAGGCTGACCGTGCAGTTGCCGCCGATAAAATCTTTAACGCCTGAGGCAAGACCCCTCTCAATGACTGTGAGGTTGACCGGGTCGAGTACGATTATGGAGTCATCCTTCATGCGTAGCGCCGAGGCGGCGTCTATCCAGATGCCGCTCCAGCCATCGGCGCGGAGCTTTGGATAGACCTCTTTGGTGTAATCTCCCCCCTGGCAAGTCACGATTATATCGTTGGCTTTAAGCGCCGCAACGCTCATGGCGTCTCCAAGGGACGCGCTCCCCTGTCCCACATCCGGCGCGGGGTCGCCGACTTGCGAGGTGGAGTAAAATACCGGCTCGAAGCCGGTGAAGTCACCCTCGGCGCGCATCCTCTCCATGAGCACGGATCCTACCATTCCCCGCCAACCTACGAATCCAACTCGCAACATCAATTACTCCTTAAATAAATCGTTGATTTTTAAGGTTATCGCACCAAGCTCAGGGGGCGCAACAACGATGAAAGCAGATAATGAAAAAGCCCCGACATCCGGCCGGGGCTTCATTATCGAGGTAGCTTTTAAGCTACATTCCCCGCTCCGCCGCAAGATACTCGGTGATAGTTTTCGCCTCGGCCTCGGAGATATGACCGGGGTTCTTCTTCATCATGCGGTCTACCGTGCGTTTCCAACCCTCATGGTCCTTGTTTTTAGCAAGTGGCCTGTCAATTGAGTGGCAGAGTCCGCACTTTTCCTCAAACAAGGCTTTTGCGTCAGCGTTTGACGCTGAAAAGGCAAAGGTGCCCGCCAAAGCAAAGGTTGACATCAATACTACTGCAAGTAACTTCTTCATGGTGTTGCTCCTTTGATAACCGGTTTAGTTTCTCCCCTTTTAAACAAGTATATCAACCATTTTCTTCTTTAGGGAGGTCATACCCCGATTTTATCACCAAAGCAGCCTCAGCCGAGAGGGCCGTGGCTACCTTTTTTCGCGCCGCAGAGAGGAGCCGCTGAACAGTTCCGCGAGAAACTCCCATCGATTCGCCAGCCTCATCCTGCGTCATCCCCACGCCGTCGCAAAGGTGCAGCGCCTCTATCTCGTCACCCTCTACGATAATCACCTCAAGCTCTTTCGGGGGCTTTCCAGGTGGCTTATAAACGGTGTCGCCGGTAAACGCTGCCTGGCAGCTTACGTTGCGCGGCTTCCGCGGGCGTGGAGCCATCTAGCCGTGGTGCCCGCAGTCGTGCCCCTCACCGTGACCGGCGCAGGTGTCGCCGGGGAGGTAACGGTTCAGAGTACCGCTTTTGAACTTTGCAAGATTCTCTTCGACCGTGCCGCCCTCGGAGCGGTAGACACGGATGCCTGCACGGGTGAGCCCGCCCAAAGCACCGCCGCCGATTCCGCCGACAACCACAGCGCCTATCTCCGCGCCGCCGAGAGCCTTAATCGGGCTGCAATTGCCATGGCTGTGGCCGAGGTCGTTGTTTACAAGCTCTCCGACATCCCCGCTCTCGACGTCAACTACCACGAAGGAGGGCGCTGAGCCGAAGTGGCCGAATACCGCAGAGGTGATGCCTTCATTTTTTTCTACCGGAAAACAGACTTTCATGGTGTTCCTCCCATATTACCCCCCTATTGTTTTGTGCATATGCACAATATAAAGAGCCGGCAATCAGGAGTCAAGTCTATTCAACGGTAAAATGCGTATTTTTCATGGCCTCCCCCAATGCCATTTCATACTTCCGGGTGTTTTGAAATAAGGCTCACTAAAATTATGAAGAAAGGCAATCCAGCTTTAGGCTGCGAATTATATGGCCGCCTCTAGAAATTCTCTAATGGAGTCATTTAGCCGGCGTGGCGCTTCGAGGGGCAGCAGATGGCCCACGCCGGGGATTAAAACCAATCGCGCCCCCTCTATATTGTCCCTCAAGAACTCGCCATACTTCGGCGGCGTCAACTTGTCCTCAAGGGCTGAGATTACCAGCACCGGTATTTTTATCTCCCCAAGCCGTGGGGAGACATCAAAAGCGTCGCAGGCGCGAAAATCACCGGCGGTGACCTCCGGCGGAGTCGCCTCCATAACCCGAACCACTGAGGCGAGCTCAACTGCCGAGAAGCCGGGGGCGGCCGCTAGCGGTAATATGCCCCTTGCAAAGGCAGCGTAGTCTGAGTTGATTGCCTCGAATATTTTTGGCGAGACCCTTAAACGCGAACCAGTGCCCACGAGCACCGCCGCGAAAAGCTCATCGGGATAATCCAGAATTAATTGAAGCGCGATTCCTCCGCCTATGCTGAGACCACAGGGCACCGGCATCGGTAGCGAAGCCGCGCGGATGAATCCGGCTACTTCAGCTGCATACTCAGGTATTGTCGCGCATTGAGGCGAAGAAGTGCCTCCGTGACCTGGCAGGTCCAGCGCCACGACATTGAATTTTTTAGAGAGTCCAGTAAGCTGCTTTTCCCAGAGAGAACGGTCGCCGCCAGAGCCATGTATGAAGATGAGAGTCGGCAGCCCATCCATCGGAGGCCACGCCCCCGCCGAGAAGCTGATGCCGCTGACCTCTCCTTCGTAAAAGTGAGTCAGCTTTTGAGCCTCAAATGGGGGTGATAATTTGGTGGCTGGCTTTAGTGGGTGGATTCTTTGCTACTTCTTTTTCACTAAAGAGGCCAGGGATTCGCGGAAGGGCTTACTCCCTCCACTTTACTCCCAGGGGTCGGCTGGCGGTTCGCCCCCCTCGATTACGCCAACTATTGTGGGCGAACCGGGCAGCGAGAGGTCCGCGATTTCGCCCCCCTCGCCTATCTCTACCAGCGGCTGGAGCACGTCATACTCTCCCTCTGCAAGTATTGTCGCCTCATTTCCGTCGTCGAGGAGTAGCTTCGCTCCCGGGTAGAAGAGGCCAAGGGTTCGCGCGAAGATGGAGACAAAGACCGGGTGCAATCTGTTCGCCGCCGCCTCTTTCAGGAGAACCGACATCGCGGAGTGCTGATCCATTGCGTTTTGCTGGTAGGGCCTCACGGTGCGCACCGCGTCGTATGTGTCGGCAACGGCGACCATCATCGCAGCCGGATGGGGAGGCTGCACTACCTTTAGCTCGGGATAGCCGGTGCCGTCCATTCTCATGTGGTGCTGGAAGGCGATTACCGCTACAAGCGGTGATATACGCTCCTCCATTTGCAGTATGTGCGACGCACCGTCAACGGGGTGGCGGTCCATTATGGCCCGCTCCTCTTCGTTGAGCCTGCCGGGCTTTCTCAAAATTTCATAGGATATCTTCGTTTTACCCAGGTCATGGCAGAGAGCGCCTATGCCTATTGCGTCAAGGAGCTTTTCAGGCAAATCCATCCGCCGGGCGATGCCAAGAGAGAGGGCGGATACGTTAAGTGCGTGGGTGAAGGTGTACTGGTCATAATCCTTCATCTCCAGGATGGGGCTGAAGAGGTCTTCGCCTGCGACTATATGGCTTGTGATGAGCCGCGTAACCTCCCGCGCGCGCATCCACGAGCCCTTTCTGCCGTTGGCGATCTCGTCCATCATCTCTTGAACCATCGGGAGTATGCCGAGGTAACCCGCCGCGAGGGTGTTATCCTCCTCCTCGCCGCCATCCTCTACGATCTGAATACTCCCGGCAATGAAGCCTACCGCTATATAGGAGCCGGGCTCCCCCTTGACGATGTGCTCCATAACCTCGATGAGTCCCGCAGCGCCAAGCTCGGGGTCGAACTTCATAGACTCCCATTCGAGCGTTTCAAAGGAGTTCAATATCTTGTTGAGCTGTGTGGGGACAGGGTAGAGGACATCCTCCTCGACCACCACATCTTCATCTACCAGAGTCAACCTGATGGGTTCGCCGAACTCGCGCATTATCTCTGCGCAACGTGCGGCCGCATCCTGGACGTGCCGAGTCCCCGGCGGGTACATCCGAAACGCCTGAAAAAGCTTTCCCAGCTCTATTACGAATTGTCTGGGAAGCTCGCGCTTTTTATCGCTACCGGTCAATTTTTCAACCTGTCGTATACCCGCTTTGCAAGTTGGCGCTCCTCAACCACCCGGGTTATATCTCCGGCAAAATTTTTAAGAGCTTTTTTCCCGCGCTCGCCCATGAATGGCAAGGCCCGGAGCGCCTCTTTACGCACCTGTGTTTTCTCATGGTCAAGCTGACTTATTATGAAGGGCAGCGCCCTACCGTCACCCATTCTACCCAATATGATCAGGGCGTTTCTGAGAAAATACCAGATCGAGCCTCGTGCCCGTTGAACAAGGGTTGGGGCGTAGCGCGGCGAGAAGTGGCAGAGCATCTCGACGACGAAGCGGCGTATCTTCATCCGCTCCTCGTACATGAGCGACCTGAACGCAGGCTCTATAACCTCCCCCTGATGTTGGACGGCAAAGCGCACAAGGCGGCCTCGAACTTTGGAGGAATAATCGGAGACATCAGGAAGAGCCTTCTCGAAGAGGACCTTGAATACGTCCTCCCGGTCCTCCAGGGCCTCAGGTATGGAGGCTTCGATGGACTCCAAAAAGGCCAGGACGCCGACTCCGTCAAGCTCCTCAAGGCGCTCTACTATCCTGGCGCCAAGGAGAGCCTGATCCTTGTCCTCTTCAATTTGCGCCAGGGTGAAGTAGACGTTGTCTATGTGAGGTTCGAGGTCTTCATACATGCCGAAAGAGACCGATTTTTCGCCCTCTATCCTGAGACGCGACGCCATCCTGTCCAGGGTGGACTTGTAACCCTCACCCATATAAAGATTTTCGTCGTAATTAAATAGAAAGGACTCTATCCACTCCCACACCTCTCTCGGGTGCCCGCTCCTATCGGCGTGTAGCTTGTTGTTGGAGGCAACGGAGGCCATGGAGAGCATAGCGTCAGGCGGGAGAAAAGCTTTTGTGAAAGCCGCCATCCTCCCGGTTTTATCGCCACCCAGCGAGACCAGATGAGCCATAAGGTCTGCAACCTTCTCCCCGGCTACCTTCTCCATCAGCGCGGAGATCGTCTCCCCCGTGCCGGAGGCGTCGGAGACGAAGACGTCCACCAGGCGCGCCAGGTCCGAGGCGTCAAGAGCCTCTCCTACGCGCGACAGGTGCTCGACAACCTCTTGGCGGCGCTCATCTGGGACTAGGCGTATCGCTCTGTCTATCATTGAGCCCATACGCTCCATCACCTGAGCGAGGTTTCGTACCTTCTCCTCCTTATTGTCGCCCACCAGCACCGCGTCCCAAAACTCCTCGGAGGAGAGAACGCGCGCCATATCCTTGGGGCTCCCCGACTCGCCCTGTAGCCAGAGCCATATCTGCTGGCTTCGGCGAAAACCATCAGCGTCGTCTGAGTAAAACCCTTCGGTCGTTAGGTGTTGGTGGAGTTCTCCGAGGTCCAGCGGCTCCAGCTTTATTGTCGGAATCGCCTCATCCTCAAAGCGTTCGACAATCGCTTTGCCAAGGAGCTCTCTGTCGGCGATGACAGTTGCAAAGGAATAAAGGTGGCTCTCTTTCAGGGTCGGTTCAAGGGTAATGCGAGAGAGCTGGCGTGCGTGCAGCAGGCGTGCGAGCACCTCGGCGCGGCTGTCTTTGCCGCCGAAGAATTCGCCGTAGATGATGAGTTCATTTGAGGTTACGCCAATCGAAAGCGGCTCCTCCTCATCGGAGACCCACTCCACTACCTGATCGGCCATATTAGCCATCTGGGGGTGACCGGAAGGATAGATCGAGACAGTCTTCACCAAAAGCAGCATATCCTTGGCGAAGCTTTCGACTCTACCTCTTAGCGCTTCGGAGACCGCTATCTCCCCGGTCATCGAATCTCCCCTCTTCGACTCCCTCTAAAAAGTTCCTCGTCCCTCAATGGCGCGGCCCAGCGTAAGCGAATCCGCATACTCAAGGTCCCCCCCCATAGGCACCCCTCTTGCGATGCGCGTAACCGCCGCGCCGGTCCCCTCAAGAAGTCTTTTTATATATAGGGCCGTGGCTTCACCATCGACGTTGGGGTTGGTTGCAAGTATAACCTCCCTCACCCCAAGATTGCGAACACGATCTTTAATGTCGGCAATATTTAAAGAGGAGGGGCCAACACCGTCCATCGGTGAAAGGCGCCCCCCCAAGACATGGTACAGCCCGTTGAAATTGCCTGAATTTTCTATCGATATCAGGCTCACCTGATCCTCTACGACGCAGAGAATTGTCCTGTCGCGCCGCGCCGAGGCACAAACCGAGCAGGGTGAATCCTCAGTCAACTGATGGCACTCGCCACAGGGGATTATCCGCTCTTTCACCTCGGTCAATGCTCTAGCCAGAGCCTCGGCTCGCTCAGTGGGCGCAGTGAGGACATGCATCGCCAGCCTGGTGGCCGTTTTCTCGCCCACGCCGGGGAGCTTTCTCAACTCCCTAATCAGATTTTGAATGGGTCGTGCCAACATAACTGAGCTCCCTCTCAATCGTTATTACGAAAAGGAGTCCTTGACCATCCGGCGGCGTTCGGGGTTATCCTCATCGCATCCAATACATTTTACATTAAAACCGGGTGCATGAGTCAAAGATGAGCGAAGCCGGCCTAAAAGAAATAATCCTCTCCGAGATACGGAAAGAGGGTCCGATAAACTTCGAGCGTTACATAAACTATGCTCTTTATCATGCTGAATTCGGTTACTATTTCGCTGGAAACGTATCCATCGGTGGAGACAGGGCCGACTTTATTACCTCTCCTCACGTATCCAAAATATTTTCCCGCTGCCTGGCGAATTTCATCCTTTTGGCGGATAAAGCGTTGAGCTCGCCGGAAGTTCTCTGGGTTGTAGAGGGGGGGCCCGGCGAGGGGGAGCTCGCGAGGACAATCCTTGACACCATAAGTGCGCGCGACCCCGACCTATACAGCCGCCTCCGTTACGTCACCGATGAAGTAAGCCCCGCTTTGAAAGAGCGGCAAAAAAGGCTGCTCTCGCCCCACTCGGAGCGGCTTGCCAAGGAGCCTCCCAAGGGGTTTGAGGGAGTGTACCTGTCCAATGAGCTTATCGACGCCATTTCCTTCAACGTATTCTTAAACCGGGACGGTGCCGTCTCTGAAATCTACGTCACCGAAGAGGATGGCGAGCTCATTGAGCTGGAGGGCGCGGTTAGCTCGCCGCTGCCGGAGGGTTTTGTGCCGGGCAAAGGGGTTTTTCGCTTTGAACACGCTCCCGGCGTGGCCGAATGGCTTACCCGTACCGCGGAAAGGTTGGGTCGCGGCTATATTCTCACCATCGACTACGGCGATGAGCGAGGGCGGCTTTTCGGGCCCCAGAGGGAGCGGGGCACCGCAAGGGGTTTTTCGCGCCACACCCACATTGAAGGGCTCCTCGACGCTCCGGGCGAATGCGATCTGACGCGCTCCGTGGACTTCACCGAGCTAATCGATACGGGAAGCGCTCTGGGCCTTACCGCTGAGCCCCTCTTCAACCAACGGCAGCTCCTCTATGGCCTTGGCATGGTCGAGGAGGTTCAACTATTGGAGGAGGAGAGCGCTGACGAGGTTGAGGCGTTGGCGCGAAGGCACGAGCTCGCGCCGCTCCTCCTGGGAGGTGTCGGCATGGGCGAGACCTTTAAAGGGCTCCTCCAGGTTAAGGGAGCCCCCGCCGGGATAATCAAAAGGCTGTAAACCCCCTACCCCTGCGTGTGGTCGTACCGGCAAAAGGACATGGTGAAGGTGCCGCGCCCCTGCGTGGATGAGCGAAGGTCTGTGGAGTAGCCGAACATCCTCCTGAGTGGCACCAGGGCGGTGACCTCGGCGGAGTTAAGTATGGATTCGACCCCCTGAACCTCTCCCTTCCTCGCGTTCACATCGCCTATAACGTCACCCAAGTTCTCCTCCGGCACGACTATCTTAACCTCCATAAGGGGCTCCAGCTCCACCGGCCCCGCGGCCCGCATCGCCTCAGATATCGCCTGCGCAACGGATACCTTGACGCTCATCTCAGAGAGCGTCGAATCCTCTCCCGCAACAGAGAGGACGGATACTGTGACATCCTCCACCGGAAAGCCCGCGATGCCTGAGTAGAGCGCCTCCTTAACGGCGCTCTCCACCACCGCTACATACTGCGGATGAGTCTCTGCAATTGAGGGGTCGAGCTCGATGGAGTTGCCGTTGCCGCGCCCCGC
>PKTU01000150.1 GCA_002869005.1 Deltaproteobacteria bacterium | reverse complement strand
TCGCAAAAGACAATATCAGCCGGTGCGCCAACCTTTATCGTGCCCTGCGCCAAGCTGTGGCAGCGTGCCGTGTTGCCCGTTGCCCACGCTATCGCAACCGCCGGATCAACATCGGCGAGGCTCGCTACGTGGGCTATGACGCGCTGGATGCCGAGGCTCACGACGCCGGTCCCCGAGGGCGCGTCGTTGCCGATCATTACGCGGTGGCTCATCCCGGCGCTTATCGCCTCTCGCGCAGCGTATACCGCCATCTTGGGGTTACCGCAGTGGCAGATCTCAATCATCGCGTCGCTATCTCTAATTATCGCTGTTATGTCTTCGATTGAAGCGGCGGTGGGGCCGCCATTTATGTGGCAGGCGACGTCGGCGCCGGAGTTAATGACATCGGCGGCGGTAACCGTCGAGGAGCCTGGAATCGATGTGCCTCCCATGTGCATGAGGGTGACCATCCCGTTTTTCTTCGCCCATTTGACCATCACTGAGGCGTCTTCCGGGCTCTTGACGGAGCCTAGGCCGATCTCCGCCACTGTCTTGACGCCGTTGGCGGCCAACTCCTCGAAGTCAGCCTCGACAAGGCCATGCTCCAAAATGACCGACCCTCCGATGACCTTCATTCCGCCGGGCCTGAATGCCGCGAAGGATTTGGCCGCTAGTATGGCGAGCGCCTTCACTCCGGCAGGGTCCTTGGGTCGTCCGGGGAGGTGGACCTCGCCCGCGCTGACGGAGGTTGTAACGCCGCCGTGTACCGCGCTCTCAAGGAAACCGACCTGATTCTGCCGGGGGGTGTAGTCGCCCAGGACCGGGTGGCAGTGCGAGTCCATGAGGCCGGGTGTGAGCGCGGAGCCGCAAGCGTCTATGACCTTGTCGGCGTCTGAATTTTCGGCGGCTTTGCCCACCGCCTTTATCACTCCATCCTCCACGAGGAGGGCGTCGGCGTCTATCAGTGGCGCAGCGATATCGCCGGAGAGCATCAAACCGATATTAATGATCTTTGTGGTTGCCATCTTACTTTCCTCCCATCAACTGAAGTGCTCTATGGACACGTTCGAGGTTGGCGGGGAGCGAGGTGATCCTCACGCCAACGGCGTCTGATATTGCGTTTACAATCGCAGGCGCCGTTGGAATCAGCGCCGGCTCCCCTACCCCTTTGGCGCCGTAGGGGCCCGTGGGCTCCGCATGCTCGATGAAGCTCGCCTCCACGTCGGGGACGTCGAGAACGGTGGGTATCAGATAAGTGTCGAAGTTTTTGTCGGAGGCGTGGTCAAACTCCTCCATTAGCGCAAGGCCGACACCCATGGCGGAGCCGCCGGAGATCTGGCCGATAACCCCCTGTGGATATATCGCCTTGCCTATGTCATGAACGGCGAAGAGCTTTTCAACTTTGACCTCTGCGGTAGCCTTGTCGACGTGGACTCGGGTCAGCTGCGCGGCGAAGCCGTAGGTGGAGTAGGGCTTGCCCTGACCTGTGTGGTGGTCGAGCGGCACCGTCTCCGGGTCAAAGTACCCCTCCCCTATCAACTCGTTGCCTTGCTCTTTGAGTGATTCGGCTATCTCGGTGAGAGTTACTTCGCGCTCCGCTCCCTTAACGCCTGTACCGGTGAAACAGAGGTCTGCTATGTCTTTACCGGTTATCTTGGCCGTCTCCTCGATAGCTTTAGCCATGAACTTCTCGGATGCATCCTTTACGGCGTTGCCCGAGATGTAGGTCTGGCGCGAGGCGCTAGTAGCGCCTGCGTTTGTGGTGAGCTTTGTATCGGCGCGCACCAGCGCTATATCTTCGCGGGAAAGGCCCAGCGTCTCCGCGCAGATGGCGAGGAGGGCGTGGTCGGAGCCCTGCCCTATGTCGGCGCAGCCGGTGTAGAGGGTCACCCCTCCGGCTTCATTCACCCTTATCTGCGCGGTGGAGGGGTTGGAAACGCCGGTGTTGCCGATGCCGTACAGCATCGCGCCGACTCCGATACCGCGAAAACAATCGGGGTCGTCGGCGGCAGCGCCCCAGCCGTCGCGTACGGCTTTAATCTTCTCAAGGCACTCGCGTATGCCTACCGAATCGCCGAGCACCTGCCCCGTTATCGTCTTGTCGCCTGGTTTCAGGGCATTTTTAAGGCGCAACTCTATGGGGTCGATGCCAAGCTTGGCTGCGATCTTCTCCATCTGGCTCTCATGGGCGAGGGCAACCTGCGGGACTCCGAAGCCGCGCATCGCGCCGCTGAAGACGTGGTTTGTGTATACCGCGCGGCTATACACCCTTGAGTTGGGGACCATATATGGGCCAGCGGCATGAACTGCCGCGCGCATCGCTACCGCGACGCCATAGGAGGCGTATGCGCCGGTATCGGCTATAAGCTCGGCGTCCACGGCGAGGAGGTTGCCCTCCGCGTCCGCGGCGGTGCGGTACTTCATGGTGAAGGAGTGACGTTTGGCGCTGGCGGCGAAAGACTCCTCGCGGGTGTAGGTGAGGCGCGAGGGGCGGCCCGTCAGTAGCGTAGCCAAGGCGACGTATGAGTGCACGGAGAGGTCGAGCTTGCCCCCGAAGCCTCCGCCGGTTGTCGCCTGCTTCACTCTCACCTTGTCATTCTCAAGGCCCAAAAGGCGGCATAGGTCCGCATGGTCATAGTGCGGGTTCTGTGTGGAGACGGTAACCGCTACTATATCATCCTCCATCACCGCGAAGCCGCTCTCAGGCTCCATGTAGCTATGCTCTATGGAGCTGGTGGTGTAAGTATCCTCCACCACCACGGCAGCTTCCGCGAAGGCTTTGTCGGGGTCGCCCATGAGGGAGTCGTGCTCGAAGCAGAGGTTGCCTTTCTCGTGGATTTTGTCCGCGCCGTCGGCGAGCGCCTCCTCAGGGGTGAAGCTCGCCTTCAGCGGCTCGTAATCCACCCTGATGAGCGCGGCCGCCTCTCGGGCTGCTTCAAGTGTTTCAGCGGCCACGAGGGCCACAGCCTCTCCTTTGAAGCGCACCTTTCCCTCCGCCAGCATCGGCTGGTCCTTGGTGATGGGAATGATGCCGTAGCTGTTCTCGCCGGGCACGTCCCTGGCCGTGAAAACCCGGACGACCCAGGGAAGTGCCTGAGCTTTTGAGGAGTCTATATTTTTTATGAGGGCGTGCGCCTCGGTCGAACGCGCTATGGCGAGCGCCAGGGCGCCGGGAACTTTGTAATCGCCGGAGAAGCGTTCCCTGCCGGTCACTTTGGAGAGAGTGTCTCTGCGGTCGCCGTCAACGCCCACCACTTTTTCAAGAGAGCTCATCACTTCACCTCCCTTAGCGAGAGCGCTTTTATCACCGCTTTTTCAACAGCCGAGCTGACCACGGGGAGTTTGTAGACCATCGAGGGGCGCTCGCCGGAGATTGATAGGACGTGGGCCTTCGCAGCCTCGCCCGCGGCCTTTGCCGCCGCTAGGTCGAAGCCCTCCTTTAAAGCCTCCTCCGCCGGGGTTATACGCCCGGGCTTCGGGAGAACCGCGCCAACCGCGATACGGGCATACCCTCCATCCGGGTTGGCGATAACGGATACGGCGAGGCGGCTTATCGCCGCCGCCCTGCGCCTCGCCACCTTTATGAAGGCATGTGACGCGCCGGGCTGCGCTGGAATGAGGATCTTCGTCAATACCTCGCCAACTCCCACGGCCGTCTTGCCGGGGGCGAGGAAAAACTCCTCTATCGTATATCGCTTTTCCCCTTCGGGACCGAAGGTGAGGAAGGCCGCGTCAAGGACCGCCAGCGCGGAGAGCGTGTCGGCTGCCACCGCACCGTTTACGACGTTGCCGCCGATGGTCGCGAGGTTCCTTATCTGCACCGCGCCGACGCTTGAGGAGGCATCGGATAGGACAGGCGCGACTGCCCGGATATCGGGGTCACTCCCTATCATGGAGTGGGTCATTGCAGCGCCGACGGCAAGGGCGCCGTCACCAAGTTTCTGGACCCCGTTAAGCTCCGGTATGGCGGTTACGTCGACAAGGGCGGCGGGGGCCTCCTTACCTTCACGGATGTAGACCATGAGGTCGGTGCCACCCGCGACGATCCTCCTGCCGGGGGCCGCCGCAAGGATTTCGACCGCTTCGTGGAGGGTCGTTGGCTTTAGATATTCTCTCTTAGCCATTATTTCCCCTCCTCCGTTGCCGCCATGATCGCTTTAACGATGGGGGTGTAGCCCGTGCAGCGGCAGAGGTTGCCCGAGATCGCCACCTTGACCTCGTCAAGGGTGGGCTTCGGGTTCCTTATGAGGAGCGCCTTTGCGCTCAGGAGCATCCCCGGAGTACAGTAACCGCACTGCACCGCGCCGTGCTCCATGAACTTCTTCTGTAGCGGATCGAGGGCGTCCTCACCGCCTACTCCCTCAACGGTCACGACCTCCCTGCCGTCAAGCTTTCCGGCAAGGTAGAGGCAGCCGTTAACCGCGACTCCGTCTACAAGGATGGTACAAGCGCCGCATTCTCCGACGCCGCAGCCCTCCTTCGCCCCGATAAGGTCGAAATTTTCCCGCAAAAGAGCCAAGGCAGTGGTCTCGCCGGAGATTTCCGCCGACACCTTTTCGCCATTAAGTGTAAATTCAACGAACAATTGGGACCTCCATGCATTAAGGCGTGAAGAGCCCGGACGCGGGCCGCGCAAAGCTCCGCGTCCGGGGTACTGACAGTTTTCTTGCCCGCCCTACCTCATCATCATCTTGGGTAGGGTGAGCGCCAGCGACGGGAAGAATGTCAGGATGACGGCGACCACCATGATCGCCAGCAGGAAGGGCATCACCCCCCTGAATATCGTCTCAACCTTTACGTTCTTCGATACACCGGCAACGGTGAATATATTGAGCCCCATCGGCGGAGTTATGAGCCCCGCCTCCATCATGAGGACGGCAATGACGCCGAACCAGATGGGGTCGAAACCAAGCGTGGTTATCACCGGGTAGATGACGGGCATTGTCAGCACCATCATCGAAATCGCGTCCAGAAAGCACCCCAGGATGAGGTATATGAAGAGGATCGCGAAGTGTATTACATAGGGGGATACAGTAAGGGAGCTCGCCCAGCCGGCCACCTGCATGGGTATGGTGGATAGCGCCAGGAAGTAGCTGAAGACGTTGGCTACAGCCACCAGGAAGAGGACCATTACTGAGATGCGCGTTGATTCGGTGAGCGCCTCGATGAGGTCAATCCAGCGTAGCTTCTTCTTTATAAGCGCTACGCCGAAGAGCACCGTTGCGCCGATGGCGCCCGCCTCGGTGGGGGTAAAAAAGCCGAGGTATATACCGCCGATTACGATGAGGAAGAGGAGCATCGGCTCCCAGACGCCGAGCAGGGCGCTAAAGCGTTCCTTCCACGTCACCTCCTCGTCGCGCCGTGGGGCGAGCGAGGGGTTCATCTTTACATTGACGATGATGATCGTTATGAAGGCCAGCGCCAAAAGCAGGCCCGGAATAACGCCCGCTACAAGGAGCTTGCCGATTGACTGCTCCGTGAGCATTCCGTAGACGACAAAGCCTATGCTCGGCGGTATGAGGAAGCCTAGCGTCCCTCCCGCCGCGACGCTGCCTGTGGCAAGGCGCGGGTGATATTTATAGCGCTCCATCTGGGGAAGGGCGACTGTCCCCATCGCCGCTGCGGTGGCCACCNCCACCGATGAGCCGGACACCGCCGAGAACCCGGCGCAGGCGCAAATAGTCGCGATGCCGAGGCCGCCGGGGAGCTTTCTCAGCCACTTCTCAAAGGCTCCGTAGAGGTCTCGCGTTAACCCTGAGCTGCCGGCGAAAGCCCCCATTACAATAAAGAGCGGTATCACCGTGTAGGGAAAAAACGAGGAAACCTCATACATCGTTGAAGCGACGACGGGCATTGCGGCGTCCATAGAGGCCAGGGTCGTTATCCCCATAAAGCCGACGAACATGAGCGCAAAAGCTATGGGCATACCGATGGCAAGTAGAACAAAAAGGCCAACGGTGCCCAGTATTCCAACAGTTACCGGGTCCATCATCCTCTCCTTACCAATCGTGCCACGTTATCGAAAAAATCAAACAAGAGCTCCAAAAAGAGCATGAACCCTGCAACCGCTACCAGGGATTTGAATGGCCACTGTGGAACGCGGAGCATATCGGAAACCGCAGTCTCCGACATGCCGGCTTTAAAGCCCTCCATCGCAAGGATCGCGATGATAAACATCGACAGTCCCGTGGTCACCACGTCAAGGAACGCCTGTATGCGCTTGGGCAGGAGCTGAAGGAGCATCTCCACCCTGACGTGGCCCCGGACCTGGTGCGTGTAGGCGACGCCCAAAAGCACGAAGACCGCCAGCATGTAGCTGGAAAGCTCAAGAGAGCCGGATACCGGCCGGTCCCAAACGGCCCGGCCGGTAACATCCGCGAAGGTCAGAAACATCATGGGCATGATTACGAACATGCCAATCTGCGCCAGGCGCTTCGTGGCAAGCTGTACCAACCCTCTGATCTTCAGGTATAGAGGCATAAATTTATATCCGTCCTTTTAAGTCTCTGACCTATTCGTGCCATTCGGCGGGGAAAGCGGTGCAGGTGATACCCTCTTTGCCCACTATATCGTTGTACATTACGACCGCCTCTTTGGCGTTCTTACCCTCGGATTCAAGCTCTTTTACCCACTTTCTGGTCTCATCCTGGAAACGCTCGGACCAGCGGGTGGATTCTTCGGCGGGAAGCTCGTAAAGGGTCACGCCCTTAGATTCGATCTCGGAGATCATCTCGCCGTAAACCTTGTGGTCGAGGCCACCGGTTGCGGCGTAGGGGTTGGAGGCTACGTCTTCGATGATTGTTTTCAGGTCGTCCGGTACCTTGTCCCAGAACTTCTGGTTGGCGACAACACCTTCAGTTACGCAGCCGAAGGTAGCCTTTACGCCGTATTTGACGACTTCGTGAAGTTTGAAAGCGAGTACGAGGGGTGAGCAGGTGACGAGGCCGTCGATGGTGCCGGTCTCAAGCGCGAGGTATACGTCGCCGAGGGGCATGAAGACGGGCTCCGCGCCGAGGGCCTTGATGTAGTTGGTCTGGTGACCGCCGGGGGTTCTGATCTTGAGAGACTTCAGGTCCTCCAGAGTCTTGACGGGCTGACGGGTCCAGATGAAAGCCTGGATACAGCCGTTTAGCTCCATAACCTTGACGCCTTCGAACTCATCCTTAAGCTCTTTTTCATACATCTCTTTGCCGATGGTCGCGGCGGTGGCCTTGGAGTCGACGCTGGTCGCGAGGGAGAGGACGTCGGACTTGGGGAAGCGCCCTGGGGTCCAGGAGGCGGTGAAGTAGCCCATGTCGGAGAGGCCGTTCTTTACGATGTCAAAGTGCTCGGGGCCCTTGCCTAAAGCGCCGCCTGCGTAAAGGGTGTAGGTGATACGGCCGTTTGAGCGTTTTTTCATCTCTTCGAGCATCGGCTCCCAAACGGTTTTGACCTCACGGCTCGCCGGGGGGTGCCAGGTGCTGAAGCGGATGTGGACGGTGTCGTCGCTAGCGCTTGATACGGTCGGTGTGGCGAAGATACCCGCAGCCGCCAGACCGACCACCAGCCCTGCCATCAATAGTTTCCTTGCTCTCATTTTGCTCTCCTTTTAAATATGAACTTCTCTGAAGTCCTGCGCAAAGCCTTTGGCCGCGCGTCAAATGAGGCACTTTAAAGCCCCGAAAATTTATTTTTTTGTTAAATCGGCATCCTGCGGTTTTGTTAATTTTAGCTTAATTTTCAACAAGTGCAATCTCAGCCTAAACTAACACTTGATTTCAGTCAAATAAAAGATTGCTTATGAATTACTTTTCGTTCGGGGAGTAGAGGCTTACCAAAATGGAGGGGTGCGTGTTATGTTTTTTGCAGTAATTACAGCTACTTTAGGCCACAACAAAATTCAATCCGGGCTATTTTCGGGGCGGCGCTTAAAGTAAACTCTGAGCGCCGAACTGATGGGCTAACCGCTCGCGGACATAAGCTTAAATCTTTATATCGGCCAAAGAGGAAACGTCGTTTCATCGACGTTACAGAAAAAAATAAAGCCCCAAGCATTCAGCGCGGGGCTATTTTCATCTTAACTTAGGCTACCAACTTGGAGGGGAGACGACCCATACCACCTCGACATCCTCCTTACCCTCATTTACCCACATGTGTGGGCTTCTGGATGAGTAGTAGAATGATTCTCCTGGGTTTACCTCGTAGCGCCTGCCATCGACCTCGATTGAGAGTTTGCCCTTTATGACTATCCCAAACTCTTCGCCTACATGGGTATAGGTCTCCATAGAACCGCCTCCCGGCGCTACTATGGTGTAAAAGGGCTGAATCATCTTGCCCTCATTGTGCTGAACGAGCTGCTGTATTTTAGCGTTCCAGTTGCGTAAAGATACGTCGCGTCTGTCCGCCACCTTCATCACCACGGGCTCCGCCTCCTCCTTTACCGTAAAGAAATCGACTATGTTGACGCCTAGCGCCTCAGCGATCTTCTTCAGGGTGGCGATTGATGGCGATGAGTTTCCTTTCTCAATGAGTGAAAGATGCGCGCCGGTGCAGCCGACCTTGTCTCCAAGCTGTTTGAGGGTAAGGCGGCGAGCCTCCCTCATAAGTTTTAACTTTTCGCCTATAAGGTCCACTTTTCAAATGCTCCATTGGGTCATTTTTATAATTTCGAGGCCAATATATATATGTAAAGGCGCTCTGGATTCAAGGGGAATTTGATTCGGGCAAGTTTAATTTAACACTCTTATGCCACACTCGCAAATTCAGGCGCTGAGTCGGAAAACTGAATAGCGCTGTAAATAAAATTTCCGAAGTTCTACTCTAAATACATAAACTGATTGAACATCTCTCTGCTGGAACCTTGCCGGATGACGTGTACAAACTCCATTCAGGGCGATGTTGATGAAAGCCGATGAGGTCGAATTCTAACCAGAAGAGGCTCAGGCGCCTTTAAATCGACGCCAAGCAGCGAGTGTTTGCTTTTACCCCTTAATCCTTTAAGCCCTTAAGAAATCATTTATATAATGTAGCGCTACAATTGCATTCAGGGGGTTTGTTTAACGCTGTACGGGTGGTACATTTTCACTAGGTAGATAACGACCTTATCGGAATTTCTTTTTGGAGGCGCTTCATGGCTAAGAGTTTTAGGGTATTTCTTTTTATCTCCATGGTCTTCATGCTGACTTTCACCGTTGCGGGTATGGATAGAGCATTCGCCGAAGATGAAGAGTTGCGCTCTGGGGCAGTTGTTGATGTTGCCTTCGAGGGACTTTACACTTACATAACGGCGAAAGACGACGCTGGAAAAACATTTTTCGTAGTAACGGAGATATGCAAGGTAACCCCCGACGCGCGCCTTGACGTAATCCGCGCCGACCAGATTGCCAAAATGAACATTCCGCCCCTCGGCGGAGAGGTTTCGGATGTCTATCTGGCCCAACTGATAAAGCTCGACGGACGCGAGGTTATCGGCACTACCAATGAAGGCTTCATCCCGCAGGGGTGCAAAATACTTGAATAAATGACATTAGTTGTTCAAGAAGCGCCGTCTGGCTCTAAATCCTGGGGTTCCTCTATCGAAAAGGTTGGTTTTGGGGGTTCCCATTAAATACACCTGTGATAAGTTTATAAAACAACAACCGTACGGGAGTTTTATATGAAGCGCTCACTCCTCATCCTGCTCTCCACCGCAATGCTCGGCGCCTGCGCCGCGCGCACCCCGGTACTTGCTCCACACAGAACGCTGAATGAAGACCATAAAAAAGCCACCAACGAAACCTGTCTCGACTGCCATGATCTGGGCAATTTAAAGGGACACCGCGCCAGTGACAACTGCTCTCGCTGTCACCGGCTCTCGGTAAGGTAGGGGTCAAATGAGCCGAATAATGAAGCTAAATCAACTTATCCTTATTGTTACCGTCCTCGCCCTCACCTCCTGCGGGCCGATAATGGGCAACCTTATGACCATGGGCGGCGGCATAAAAGATATAGAGGTCACCGGGGGCGATGCGGCTAACTTCACTGCGGGGAAAAAGCTCCTTGTCCTAGCTCCTTTTTTGAAAGGCGAGGATGGCTATTACGTTTCACGGGGTGACGATGCCGCAAACCTCCTCGACGCAATAAATGGTATCGGTCTCTTTAAGGGGGAGTTTCTATTTGAACCGGACTACTACTCCCTTAACGAGAAAACAGAAAAGTACAAAACGATGTCAGCTGACGAGTTGATGTCTATGGCTGCCATGGACTTCACTCCCGACTATCTGCTGGTCGGCACGATACTTCACCGCGACACCGTAGTAGCTCCGACCAGGGGCGTTATTATGGATGTCACCTACAAACTTGAGCTCATCGACCTCGTAAGCAAAGACGCCCTCGTCGTAAAAGTCAGGGCGAAGGACCTCTTCCCGGAGGTGGCGCCTGATATCGCCGAGGCCCTAAATGAGCTCATTAAAGCTAACTAGCCCTTTTTAAACCCTGCCGTCTATCGCATATAGACGGCAGGTGCATTTCGCTCCGCTCGGGTGAACCTCAAAAAAAATCCTGATATGGTAATTTGTCTTAGCGCTCGCGCTGCCGGATAATGTTCGGCGGCATTGATACCCACCAGATAAAAGTGCGTAAACCAGCCACACAAGGAGAGATCGTGAAGAGCAAAATAGCTGATGCAATTTCACTTGAGACTCAGCCCGTGGCCCAGCTTTGGGAGGATGAACGGCCAGATGACGCGACTGTCTTCAAGCCCGGCAAGTGGGGCTGCATTATGTGGCTCATGGCGGCTGCGGCAAAGGGGCGCACGGCAGCTTGCGACCGTGAAACCTTCGGTTGCTTTGGAGGAGGCGTTGGAGTTGGGTTTGGCGAGCAATACCTCAACTTTCCCGGCGGCGAAGAGTGTTTCACTCGCTTCTTATCCTCCGGGAACGCATCCTCGGAGAAGGGCCGCGCTGTAGCCGAGGCGGTCAAGCCCTACATGACGGAGGAGACTCACGAGGAGTTTCTGGAGGGCGAGCGTTACTTAAAAGATCCCGAAAGGGCAAGAGCCTTCATCGACCAGCTGCCAATCACCGATATCCCGGCGCGCTGGGTAGTCTTCAAGCCACTCTCCGCAATCTTGGAGGGCGCAGAGCCCCAGGTGGTCACCTTTTTCGCGCGCCCACACCAACTGGCGGCCCTCATTGTGCTCGCCAATTACGACGCCCCGACGGTGGAGAATGTTATATCTCCCTTCGCGGCGGGATGTCAGGCGGCTGGGATTATCGCTTACCGCGAAGCCGCCGCAAATAGCCCCCGAGCAGTCATGGGCCTGATAGATATCTCCGCGCGTTTACAGGTTAAGAAGAGTCTGGGAGATGACATTTTCAGCATCTCGCTACCCTGGAAGCTCTTTATGCGTATGGAATCCAACGTAGAGGAGAGCTTCCTAATGAGGCCGACCTGGCGCGCGCTTATTAGTTGATTGGATGGATTGGGGAATTCCATGTAGAATTAACGCTTCCTTCAAATGGAGCGGTGTAACTTAAAATGGTGGATTTTCGCCGGGAGGGCGCCGATGCAGGATAAGGTAGCCGGGAGAAGCGCAAAAGGCCCCAACGAAAAATCATCGAAAACTTCTGAGGAACTTGAGGTAATACTTGAAGCCAGCCAGAAGCTTGTAGAAACGCTCGACCTTAAAGAAGTTCTCCAAAACGCGGTTGTCAGCATAATAAACCTCGTTGGGCTGGACACCGCCGCAGTATACCTTAAAGAGGGAGAAAACCTGCGCCTCTGGGCCACCGTCCCTCCCCTGCCCCCTGATTTTCCGGACCATCTGAGGATCGCACCCATAGTCGACCACCCTCATCTGAAGACAGCCATAGAAACAGGGACGCACCTCCTTATCGATGATCTAAGGGAGGAGGCCTCCTCTGAAGCTGAAGCGGAGGTGGTACGCCAACGAGGTCTCAGGACAGTTCTCTACGTGCCCATGGTGGTTGAGAGCGAAGTCATCGGCGCTTTTATCGTTGGGTCGACCATTGATAGGGTGACGATTGCCCCGAGGCGAATAGCGCTCTCCCGCACCTTGGCAAATCTCTCTGCTTTGACAGCGAGAAATGCAATGCTCTACGAGGAGCTAAATGCCTACTCCGCCGAGCTAAAGGAGTCCCTATCTGAAAGGATTCGCATCGAAGAGGAGCGGGCGAAGCTACAGGAGGATCTCTTTCAAGCTCAGAAGATGGAATCGATCGGCCGCCTCGCGGGCGGCGTCGCTCACGATTTCAACAATATGCTAAACGTCATTTTGGGCTACACCGAGCTTGCGATGGATAACCTTCCCAAAACTTCTCCAATTTACGCGAACCTAACCGAGGTGGACAAAGCGGCCAGGCGCTCTGCGGAGATAACCAGGCAACTGCTCGCTTTTGCCAGAAAGCAGCCGATCTCTCCCAAGATTCTTAACTTGAACGAAGCAATCGAAAGCATGCTGAAAATGTTGCGCAGGTTGCTGGGTGAAGATATAGACCTCGAATGGAAACCAAACCCAAAGCCAGTGCTCGTGTACATGGATCCGACGCAGCTGGATCAGATATTGGCGAACCTATGCCTAAACGCCAGAGACGCGGTCGACGGCGTAGGCAAGCTTACCATCGAAACCGAGCTTTTCACCTTTGATGAGGAGTACTGCGCATCCCATCAGGGTTTTTTGCCGGGAGAGTATTCCATGCTAGCCGTTAGCGATAACGGAAAGGGCATTGAAGCGGAGCAGCTGGCAAATCTCTTTGACCCCTTCTACACCACAAAGGAGTCAGGTACGGGGCTCGGCCTAGCTACTGTTTACGGAATAATTCGCCAGAATGACGGGTTCATTAACGTCTACAGCGAACCAGAGACGGGGACGACCTTCAAGGCTTACATGCCGAGAAAAAGCGGAACCCCGCACACAATTGAAATCCATACCGACGGCGAGGTCCCTACAGGCAACGGCGAAATATTGCTGGTGGTGGAGGACGATCCCTCGATTCTCGAACTTTCCATTCTCATCCTGGAGGGGCTCGGCTACGAGGTGATTGGGGCCGCTTCGCCCACCGAAGCAATTGAGAAGATTGAGGAGAACGCCTGCAATTTGGATCTGCTTCTGACCGATGTTGTCATGCCTGGAATGACCGGCAAGGAGTTGGCGAAGCAGATTGAGCAAAAGTGCGACGGTGTAAAGGTCCTCTATATGTCGGGATACACCTCCAACGTCATAGCGCACAGGGGAGTTCTGGATGAAGGGGTTAACTTCCTGCAAAAGCCCTTCTCCAGAGAGGCGTTAGCCCTCAAGGTTCAAGAGGCGCTGGGCAAATAGCATCCAACGAAACAGGAACCCACAAGTGAAAGATATAGAAGAGCTCTCAAAAATGGTCGCCAAGCTGCTATCGGAAGCCATAAAGAGCAAAACCTCAGCCAAACACGCCGAACTCCCGCCGCCCGGAAGCACCTTTACATGGAACTTCGCCGATGGCTTCAGGGAGGTAACCCGCCCCTCACTCATCGACCCCACCATCCTGACTGGCATCGACAACCAAAAATCACGTTTTTACTTTAATATAGAGCGCTTCCTCTCAGGTGCCCCATCCCACGACGTACTTCTCTGGTGGGAGCGCGGTTCGGGTAAATCATCTCTGGTCCGCTCACTGCCGCTGGTCTTCACCGAGCAAAAGATGGCCCTTGTGTCAGTTACAGAAGAGCAGATCCCGAACTTCCCCAGGTTGATGGAGGCGCTTGTCGGAGACGAAAGGCGCTGGGTAGTCTACCTGGACGACCTCTCCTTCGAGTCGCCCGGCGGGCACTACAGGGAGCTGAAATCTATCCTTGAGGGCGGCGTTGAGGAACGTCCGGAAAACACAGTGATGGTGGTAACGTCAAACAGGAGACACCTGACGGTGGAGACCTTCGCGGATGAGCGGGAGATTCACCCTGGCGAGAGCGTTGCGGAACTAGTAAGCCTTGCCGACCGTTTTGGGCTCTCTTTGGGCTTTTACACCTTCGATGAGAGCACCTACCTTGAAGCTGTGAAAAAGCACCTGGACACCCTTGGCCTATCTCGAAAGGCGGGTAAATGGCAGCCGGAGGCCATCCGTTGGGCAATGGCTCGCGGGATCCGCTCAGGCAGAACGGCTAAGCAATTCGCCGTTGAGTGGTCGGGTGTTGTCGGGGCAAAGGGCAACCAGCCGCGTTAACGCTCTCTCACCTCATTTACCCGTCCAAGCCAGCACCCGGCCACATCGAGTAGACGGTTTGCGTACCCCCACTCGTTGTCAAACCAGCAGAAAATCTTTAGAAGATTTTCCCCGGCGACCCTCGTCTGCGTACCGTCCACAACCGCCGAGCGCGGGTCGTGGTTGAAATCGCATGATGCCAGCGGCTCCTCAGTGTAGCCTAGTACCCCTTCAAAGCGGTCCGCTGAAACCTCTTTAAGATATGCGTTAACTTCACTTGCGCTTGCCTTTGACCCTAGGACCGCGGCGAGGGTTATTACTGAGACATTTAGGGTGGGTACACGCATCGCGATGGCGCTAAAGCGCCCGGCCAGATGCGGCAGCAGCTTGTCAATCCCCATCGCCAGCTTGGTCTCCACCGGTATTATTGACTGCATCGCGCTACGGGAACGGCGCAGGTCGCTGTGGTGGGATACGTCTACGGCTGGCTGATCGTTCATCGCGGAGTGGACGGTTGTTATCGTGCCGCTCTCTATACCGAATCGCTCATCCAGCGCGGCTATCACAGGTACTATGCAGTTGGTGGAACAGGAGGCGTTGGAGACGACCCTCTCATCTCCGGTGATGGTGTCTTCGTTAAAACCGTAGATCACCGTACGATCAATACCGCTGACGCCGGGCTGAGAGAGCAGCACGCGTTCGCCCCCGGCGGCAAGGTGTCGACGGGCCTCTTCACCCGTTGAGATAGTGCCGGTACATTCAAGCACCAGGTCTATTCCGAGCTCACCCCAGGGAAGTCGCTCGACCTCAACCTCGTTGAAGAGGGCTATCGGGTCTCCTCCTACCGACAGTTCGCGCCCCTTTAGAGATAACTCTCGGGCAAAGCGCCCGTGGGTGCTGTCGTAGCGGGTGAGATGCGCGATGGTCTCGGGTGGCGCCAGATCGTTTATCGCAACGAGAGTGAGGCCGTTGTACCGGCCGGTCTCGTACAATGCCCTCAAGACGCACTGGCCGATACGGCCATACCCATTTATCGCTATTTTGGCTTTCATCCGAACTCACCTCTAAGAAAAAAGCATCCACGCCAATAAGCGCTTGGGGCAAAGTGCCTTTACGTTTGCCAGACGCCGTGAAGAGCGGGAGAATATCCTCTTTGAAGCTTCGCCCAAAGGCAAACGATTATTTTATGAGTGTGAGTGTACCATGACCGGTGACGCCAGTAACGCCGTTGTTTTACATAGCTCTTCCCAAAAAAAGCTCCATCCTCTATTCGTCTATGGGACGCTTATCTTCCCTGAAGTCGTCGCCGCGCTCCTCGGAGCACTCTCCGAGGCGAGGCCGGCAACCGCGAAGGGCTTTTCAGTGAGGGCCCTTAAGGGGCGAATATATCCCGGGCTGGCCGAAGAGGCGGGCGCGCTTGCGGAGGGTATCCTCTACTACGGCCTAGATGGGGAGAAGATGGATACTTTGGACCGGTTCGAAGGGGAGGAGTACCGTTTGAGCGAGATAAGGGTCGCTTGCGGCGAAGAGGAGTTAACCGCGCTTGTCTACCTTTTGGCTGAGCCCTTCACAGAGCTGCTTACCGTGGACCGATGGGACCGCTTGCGCTTTTTCCAAAACCATCTCGACAGCTATGTCAAGCTATGCCGCAGTGCCGGCCCGATGAGCGCGGCGGAGCTCACCTGCGGCGGCAAATGAGCCGAGGCCATTTAGATACAGCGCTTCTTTCCGGATGCGTTAAACTTGATCCGGGTAGCAGACACTTTTATTCAAGGAAATAAAAAGAGGTAAAAGGGATGAAAGGGCAATTGTCCGCACGTATATGTTTTATCTTTGCTTTGACCCTCGCAGCGCCCCTTCTCTTTAGCGGATGCGCCGTCAACCCGGTCACAAATGAGCGTGAATTCTCGCTTATGAGCGAAACGCAGGAGATTGAAGCGGGGAGGAAGGCATACCCTCTCTATACACAGAAGTCCGGAGGCCGCTACCTCGACGATGAGCTACAGAGCTATGTCTCAGAGGTGGGTAAAAAAATCGCCGCCAAAAGCCACCGTCCCGGCCTGACCTACTCCTTCAACGTGGTCAACGACGACAACATAAACGCCTACGCCCTGCCGGGAGGCAAGATCTCTATAACGCGTGGTCTGCTGGCACGGCTGGATAACGAGTCGCAGCTTGCCGCGGTCCTCGCGCATGAGATAGGCCACGTTACGGCGCGTCATGGCGCAGCCGGTTACACCAGGCAAGTGCTCGCGGGAGTTCTATCGACTGCGGGGATCGCGGCTATGGAGGCAGCGGATATTAGCGGGCGTGAGTTTATAGCGCAAGGGGGCCTCGTTGGAATGCAACTGGTCCTCACGAACTACAGCCGCGATCAGGAGCGCCAGGCGGATAGCCTCGGCACCGAGTACATGGTCGCGGCGGGGTACGACCCCCGAGGCATGGTTGAGGTCATGGAGATGCTGGACAGCGCGAAAAAGGGCTCACCATCAAGGATTGAGCAGATGTTCTCCAGCCACCCCCTCACCTCCGAGCGGCTGGACGCCGCAAAGAGGCGTACCGATTCCTACCCCGACAGATTCAAAACCACGGAGCGCCTGGGGTACGGGCACTTTGAGGAGAAAACTGGAAAGTTAAAAGAGGATACACCGGCCTTCGACAAGGTCGCCGATGGTAAGAGGTTGATGACCGAGGGCAAGGAGCTTGAGGGTCTGAAGCTCATACGCGAAGGAGCAAAGAGCGCTCCAAACCACGCCGTTCTCTTCGCGGCCCTGGCATCGGCTGAGCTTAAGGCGGGAGATGATAAACGGGCGGCGGAGGCCGCTTCGAAGAGCGTTGAGCTCGACCCCGGCCTCTTTCAAGCACGCTACGCCGCCGGTTTGGCCGAGTTCAAGCTGTCTGAATATGAGGAGAGCATAAAAGAGCTCGATGCAGCTGAAGAAATAGTGCCCGGGCAACCCGCCGTCGCCTTCTTCATAGGCAGAAACCACGAGGAGGAGGGCCAGCGCGAGGCCGCGGCCAAAGCCTACGCAGAGGTCCTGACGAAGGTGAAAAAAGGCGAGATGGCCGAGTACAGCTACAACCGGCTAAAGGAGTGGGGATACCTTAAGGAGGAGCCGGTAAAGAAGTGACCTCTTAAAAAAGCATGTATATTTAATTAAGAACCCAAATAAAGGAGCTTTAAATGGCTAGAGCAGGCGACAAACCGGGGCCGGGAACCTACGTATGCACGATGTGCGGCCTGGAGGTGGAGATAAAGGATTGGAACGAGAAGCTCCCGAACTGCCCCAAGTGCTTCGCAAGCACCTATAAACCCTAGCTCAAAGCAAGAGATGTAGAAGGCCCGGCAAAAGCCGGGCCGAGTTTTATCAATTACCGAGCAGCCCTTTCAGTAGGCCGCCTGCGTCGAACTTATCGCCAACCGCCTTTTGTATCTTCTTCTCGACCTCCTTGCCCAACACATTCCCAGCGGCCTTCCCGACCGCGTTATCGTCCAGCATTATTTTGGGCGCGGCCATATTCCCCCTTACCTTGAAGGGAACCTTCGTCCACCCCTCCGAGTCAGATAGCGCTTCACGCACCCTTTTGTCGCCGATCACACGCTTTGCAATTTTCTCCGGCACCGCCGCGGTCACGCCGAGAGAGAGATTTCTATCGATTAGCCCCGCCGTACCCTTTGCCTCAACGCGCATATCGGGGCCGTTCAGCCTTCCCGAGGTAATGTGTGCGACTCCGCCGGAAGCTGAACCATCGAGTCTGAGGTCATAGAAATTAAGCTCCTCAAGCTCCGGAGCCTTAAGCGCCGACGCAAGCGCGGAAACGGCTGGGTGGTTGTATAGCTTTCCCTCTGTGGAGGAGCTATTGAAGACAACGTCAAGCTTCTCCATATCGCCTCCAACCGCGCTACCCTTGACCTTGCCGCTTAGATTTCCCGTGACCGAATTTTTAAACTTTTGGTCAACGGCGCCTAGGAGGCCGGAGAGCTCAACCCCGCTAAGTGAGAGGTCCATCTTTACCGGTGGGCCCGCTGACTTTAAATTAGCGGAGACAACTCCGCCAAAAGCCCCTCCATAAAGGTTGGCGCTCATTGGGTTAAGGGTCACCCTGGAGTCTTTAAGGGTCGTGGTTGCCTTAACCTTCTCGACCCTGAACCCCGATGCAGACAGCTCATCCACCGACAAATCAACCACGCCCTCTACGGGTATGGGTGAAGGCTCGGCAGCTTTAGCGGCTTTCCCACCTTGGGATTTGCTTTTTGAAAGATCGCCGTCACCGGCGGGGGGGAGGATGGCGAGGAGCCTGTCGATAGATATTTTAGGGGATTTAAGCGAGAGTTTGATGACGGGTGTATCACTGTGGACAAATTCGCCGGTTCCATCGACCAACTGCCCGCCCGCGTTAAGCGCCAGCTTCTCAACCGCGATTACATTGCTGTCCATAGGGCATGAGAGCTTTGTGGATAGAGAGATATCGGTAGGCTCGCCTCTTCGCCCGCCCTCCTCAAGGAGAAGCCCCGAGACTTTTATATCTCCGGAGAGATCTGCCATACGCCGTTCCCTACCTGAAAAATCGACGTTCATTGCGAGGGCCCCCCCGGCTACGGGAGTCTCTCCGGCGAGGGCGAGGGTGCGCTTTAAATCAACTGAAGCAAGGCTGATATTTACTTTAAGCGCCTTTGCAAGGGGGTCGATTCGCCCCTTCGCGGCAAGAAGCGCCGCGCCAATTGTTGGCAATTTCGCCGAGAGGGTGAAATCGAAGGGGGCTGAGTTTGAAAGGTTCAAGACCTCGACGTCCAAATCTTCGATAGAGTAGCTTAAAGGCTCTACCGGCATACGATCGATAAAGCCTGCGCTGGCGCCAACCACAGAGAGGCGCGCTACTGCGACGGCTATGCCCCCCTTCCCTTCGGGCGCGGCGCCGCCCTCTTTGACCTCAGAGGGGGAGTCGGGAGTGCCCTTGTTGAGGAGGTCGTCAATGTTGAGGGTTCCGTCTTTCAAACGCTCTATATGTATCGCAGGGGCAACAACGCTTACATTGTCGACCTCAAGGCGCCCCGACAGGAGTGGCATGAGACGCCACGCTATCTCGACACTCTCCGCTGCCACCAAGGGCTCGGGAGCCGCTGCGGCCCGCACATCGAAGTTGGAGAGGGCAAAGCCGGTAAAGCCCACATCCACGGACTCGAAGTTGACTTTCCGCCCCAGCTTCTCCTCAAGAGGTGGAATCACCCACGCGCGTACCCGCTCCTCTGTCACGAAAAACTTCACCGCAACGAAGGCTGCAACAGCTAGGAGCGCCGCCACCGCTATTACCCACAATCCGACTTTCAACCCCTTCGACATCTTCGCACCTCTCAGCGATGGTTAAGCACCCTACTATTTTACCCCAAAGTGCTTGACCCGGCGGAACTACCATGATCAAAAAAACCGCCCCACAAGCCGGAGCGGCGCAAGTTGACGGATAAACTCTTCATTTGTCCCCATAAAGCTCCGAGCAGTAAGCGTCTATCGCCCGCTCCAATTTATCCACAAGGGTTGCCCTCTCCTCTTCAAGAGCTACTTTAGAGCGCTCCCACTCCTTAACCTTCCTGGCTGAAACGGCCTTTCCCTCCGCCATGCCGGCTTCATGGAGAAGCACTTCAAGGCGCTTAATTTCAACATCTTTTTCATAAATAAGATTCTTGTGATAGCGGTATGCTTCTGGGTCACTCAGGGAGTCCGCTTTACAGCGCTCAAGACTGACCTTCATCTTGGCTTGCTGGTTAGGTTTCTGGATCTGCGCTTCGAGCTCCCCCTCCGCCGCTTCTACCTCCACTATTTCGGCGACATCCCACAGCTGTCTTGGCACATCGAAGTCACCTGATAGTTCAGCCTTACTGAGGCCCATTAGGTCTACCGGCGGTGACGAAAATTCATGCCGCTCGCCCTCACCCGTTGTCAGGGAGAGGACTACCCTGCACTTTACTTTGTAGGAGAGGTAGCTCTCCACGGTTCCGGACCAGCTGATTCCGACATCATCACCGGACCCTATGGAGAGCGCGTTGTAGTCAAACGCTACCAACTCGATGCGTGCCTCAGGCGCTGCCCACGCGAGGGGCGCTGCAAGCAGGAAAAGTAAAAGCGTTGCGATGTACCTCATGCCAACCCCGATGAAAACTATAAACATACTACCTAAATTATAGTTGAAATCATTCGATCGGCAAGATTTTGCCCTGTGCGCCTTAATGTGCGCCACAAGGCGCAATTGGTCCACGCCGGTTATGGTTTAGGCTGTTATCTTAAAATTAGAGGCGAGCGAGGCGGCGGCGTTGGAGGAGAAGCTAATCTCCATCCCCCATCATTATCATCCGGTTCAGCTGGGAAACGAGGGAAAATTCCTTGTCGTTGAAGCAGTAAAGCTCACGCATGACATATTGTTTACAATAGGAGTAGTCGCGGAATTCACTGAAGTGAAACTTGCCAAGCATTCCCGAGGGGTCCTGCTGCAAATATCCGCCTTTATAGTCGATATCAACCCATACATGGTCGGAGAGACCCTGGGGCGTCATCACCATCCCCACCACGACCCTGATATCTTTGGATTTCACTCCCATTGCGCGGTAGATGCTGACCAAAAGAGCGGCCTTGCCAAGACAGCTCCCCTTGCCGTAGTTGATTGTAGATTCAAGTGGCCCCGGCGGCACGTAGGTAACGAAATCAATATCGTCCCTGACAAATCTGTAGGCTTCCTCAAGGGTATCGAACTTAGCCGCTAACTCAACTATGCAATCGGCGCTGGGGTCGATTAAGGATATGTAGTCAGCGGCAGGATTTTTCCTCATATCGTGGAAGGATGGTGAGGAGGCTAAATCCCTGTAGGGGCCGGGAGGCTGTTTTGCCCCATCGGCATAGAGATGGGTGGCTGTGACAAGAGATAAAAAGAGTAAAAAGAGGATCCGCGAGAGGGCCATGTGAAATTTTATACTACAGCGCTAGCCGAGGATCAAGGGAAACACCAAAAGACCTTGATAAACTACATATGGGATTGGCGCAAAAGATGATTTTTTGGGCGATCGCTTTTCCCCAAAAAAAAGCCGCCTGGTAGGCGGCCTTTTTGTCATTTGGGTGTCAGGAGGGACACTCAGCGATCACTACGTCGATTAGGACGTCGTAATCGTCAAGGCCACCCGGATAATCGTCATAGAGCTGCCACTCTACCCTTTTATCATCTCCGGGTGAGACTCCCTGCCCGATATCGCCGGAGACCGAGGTAAACACCATCTGGTAGCTTGCACCTCCATCGAGAGAGCCTATCAGCGCTACGCAGGAAGGTGTGGAGCCTACAAGGTCATAAGTTACGACTATCGTCCTGTCTTCAAGCCAGAGGTCCGGATTGACTATCTTCGACTCCACAGGGGTCAGCTTAGCCAGGGGCTTGGGCGCCGGAGGATTGTCAAAGACGTATGTCACACCTACGTTGCCGGCATCCTTGGCGATGGCGGGCGCCGTATTGCCGTTAGAGTCGGCGATGCTTGGGTCAGCGTTATTCTCCAGCAATAGCGTAGCCAGATCCCGCGAGTTCCTCTTTGCCGCGGCCATCAAAGGAGTCTTGCCCGCAACGGATTTATAATTTACATCCGCGCCATTTGTAAGGAGCACCTTGACCGCCTCCAGCACCTCCTTATCATCTACATTTTTAGAGCGCCTAAGGTAGTGGTAGAGAGCCCTTCCGAGGACCTTTCTATCAAAAGAGTGCTCAGATACAGCCGCCCGTATTGAATCCACATCGCCCTTCATGGAGTATACCCAGAGCTGAACACCCGGCTTCAATCCGACTCCTGCTGTTGCGAGCGCGGGGATAAACATTAACAAAAATATCAACGCTAAATTTTTTGCTTTTATCTTCATCTTCATTCCAAAAGAATTTAATTTTTCAAGTTTAGCCAATCAATATATCATCTTTGACGGCTCAGGTATTCAGAGAGTGTAAAATTTTCAAGTTTTTCGAGCTCTTAATTCAACCAAATCGTTTCAGGGCAAAGCTTTCTATCAAATTTATATATACTACAATCAATTTAACTTTTATTTTACACTTTATACATACTGCTAAAGCCTGAGTTTTACAATCCAAGCTTGATGCCGCTGATGCAGGGAGCAAGGCGCTGATGGGCAATATCATAAAGCGTATAGATAAGTCAAAGCAGCGTACCACCTTCGTTGCCACCGGGGAGCTTAAAACAGGAGAGCTCCTCGAAGCTATTAACGATTTTTACCATGCGGGTGTCACCCTTGATGTGCTGTGGGATTTGACCGATGTCGACCTTAAAAATATTACATCGGAAGCCATCAGGGAGTTTACTAAAACGCCTCCGGAGGGCGAGGCTCTTCGGAGGGGCGGTAAAACCGCTTTGGTAGTCTCATCAACTTACGCTTTCGGCCTCTCCAGGATGTACCAGCTTCAAAAAGAGATAGTTGAGCATGCCTTCGAGACCATGGTCTTCAAATCCATGGAAGATGCTTTAAAGTGGCTTGACAACAGCTGATTCTAACTTAACCCGCGCACACCCTTCTCGCTGAACAGGCCTCTATTCAATCGCTCTAACTCCACCCACATAATGTGAATAATGCCCTGTTGACATTCTTTACCTGTGTAGTTAAGTTTACTCAGAGAAAGTTGAGGGCATGAATGGGTAATTCGCTGGGCGGTAAAATATTTGTGCTTTTGGTCGCGGCGATGCTTTCACAGGCAGGCGTTTATTCCGTGCGCCCACCGTGCGTGATGGATTCTACCCTTACCACCGCCGATACAAAAAGCTGCTGCGAATCAGATTTTGATGAGGCAGCGAAGGGTTGCCCGTGTTGCGCCGGCGGTGGGTGTGATAAAGATCTTGAGAAAGACGCCAACGATCTGGCGTTGCACGGCAAAAACAGCTCAAAGCTCACCTACTCTTTGGCGGCGGAAAGAACCACTCTGGCGCCGCCCATGACGATTTATACTCACCCCAATGTTTCCATAATCGAGGTGGCCCAGCCACCGCCGAAGACTTTTTTGTTAAATAGTTCATTTCTCTGCTAATCCCCCGTATTCCAAGCTATCGCTAGACCCTTACGGTAAAAGTGCGTCCGGGCTCCAAGCCCCGCCAAAATTCAAATAATTAATTATTTCAGGAGCTTTTTCACGATGAAGCTTAAAGATATAGCATTGCTCAACATGAGGAGGCGTAAAGCGAAAGCGGCTTTCAGCCTTACGGGGCTTATGATAGGCGTCGCCACGGTGGTGACCCTCATAACCCTCTTCGAGTCGGTCAGCCACAACATCATGCACAAGATGGAGAAGTACGGCGCCAACATAATGGTCGTGCCAAAGAGCCAGAACCTCTCCCTAAGCTATGGCGGCATCTCCCTCGGCGGCGTCTCCCTTGAGACTCAGGAGATTAGCGAGAGCGATGTCGCGAGGATCCACGAGATACCGACGAACGCAAACCTGGCGGCGGTTGGCCCGATGGTGCTTGGCGCCGTGCGCGTGGGCGAGAGCGACGTCATGCTTGCCGGGGTCAACTTCGAGGTCTCACGCACATTGAAGCCCTGGTGGGAGCTTGGCGAAATGCTTCCCCGGGAGGGTGCCTTGATAGTAGGTTCAACAGCCGCAGAAATTCTCTCCCTTTCCGCCGGAGATACCCTTGAAATAGGTGAAAACAATCTCAAGGTGGATAGGATTCTCGGCCCAACCGGCTCACAGGACGACCAGATCATCTTCACCGACACGCTAACCGCGCAGCACATTCTCGGCAAAAGGGGCAAGGTCTCCCTAATCGAGGTCGCGGCGCTATGCAGCGAGTGCCCCATTGAGAGCATAATCTCCGAGATATCCACCAACCTCCCCAATACGGAGGTTATGGCGATAAAGCAGGTGGTACAGGGGCGCATGAACGCAATGAGTCACTTTGAGAACTTTCTCTATGGAGTCTCCATACTCGTCGTTTTGGTGGGTTGCCTCGTCGTCTTCGTTACTATGATGGGCAGCGTACGCGAGCGCACGAGGGAGATCGGCATCTTCCGCGCCATCGGCTTCAGGCGTTCCCATGTGATGCACATTGTACTCTTCGAGGCGGCGGTGATCTCCCTGATCGCCGGGATCCTTGGCTATGCTGTAGGTATCGGGGCCTCATGGCTTTCGCTGCCGCTCTTCACCGACGGACATGGCGCGGCCCTCTACCTCGACCCGCTGCTTGGCGGCGGCGCGGTTCTCTTCGCCGTCTTACTTGGCCTCGTCTCAAGCATATACCCCGCGCTAATCGCTTCACGGCTCGACCCCAATGAAGCGCTGAGGGCGATATAAGGATTTTATAATGATACAGATAAGCGCAAAGAATCTAAGCAAGAGTTACGGTGAAGGCGACGCGGCGGTTCACGCCGTCAGCGACATATCACTTGAGGTCGGGCGCGGCGAGTTCATCTCCATCATGGGGGAGTCGGGTTCGGGCAAATCAACCCTGCTCTCAATGCTCGGCGCGCTAAACAGCCCCTCCGCCGGAAGCTATGAGGTAGAGGAGCTTGAGGTTTATAAGCTGGGTTCCGACCAGCGCGCGGACTTCAGGCGTGAGTTTATAGGCTTCGTCTTCCAGGCCTTCCACCTTGTCCCCTACCTATCGGTTATCGAGAATGTCATGCTCCCCCTCGTAACCACCAAGAAGTCGATGGACCAGAAAAGGGCGCTGGCGCAAGCGGCCCTTGAGCGTGTCGGCCTCGGCGGTAAAGGGCACCGTCTCCCAAGCCAGATATCGGGAGGAGAAGCGGAGCGCGTAGCTATCGCTCGCGCTATAGTAAACGAGCCTCCTATCCTCATGGCTGATGAGCCCACCGGCAACCTAGACAGCGTCACCTCTAAAGAGATAATGTCGCTCCTTGAGGAGCTTAACTCCCAGGGCATGACAATCATCATGGTCACCCACAGCCTCGAATGCGCCAAAAACGCCAACCGTATAATTAAAATCGCTGACGGCAGGGTTGTGGAGGACACCTCTACGTGGACAACCAAGAGCGAGGTCTGCGATTGCGCATCGTAAAAACATTCAGGTAAGGAGAATAATGGGCGGAGCGCTTAGAGCGTTTCGCCCTTTTTATTTCAAATGGCATAGGGGCCGTGGAGGTTTGACAGCGCGTTTTCCCCTGATACGATATAGTAAATTCCGAATCTTCGCCTTGGGGAGAAGATGCATGGAGCACCTGGAAAGTAAAATAAACGAAGGCGAGACCCGCCAACCCAAGACGTTCCGAGGTCCACTTTTAAAGAGCGGGAGAAAGCCGCGCGATTACTTCGAGGAGCTGCTCTCCTACGCCGGGGTTGGCATTGGAGGCTCACGCCCCTGGGACATGCAGGTTAAAGACACGGTCCTCTTCGACCGGGTCGTAGCAAAGGGCTCCCTTGCCCTCGGCGAGGGATACATGGACGGGTTATGGGAGTGCGAAGCACTGGACACCCTCTTCCACCGGGTCCTCACCGCTCGTCTGGACACAAGGGTGGGCAAATCATTCCGAGAGCTGTGGGTGCTCATCCCCTCACTCGCCACCAACGCCCAGAGGGGCCGCCGCGCCTACAAGGTAGGCGAACAGCACTACGATATCGGCAACGACTTCTACCGGGGGATGCTCGACGGGCGCATGGCCTACAGCTGCGGCTACTGGAGTGGAGCCAAGGGCTTAAACGAGGCGCAGGAAGGCAAGCTCGACCTGATCTGCCGAAAGATCGACCTCAAGCCCGGGGAAAAAGTATTGGACATT
>PKTU01000152.1 GCA_002869005.1 Deltaproteobacteria bacterium | reverse complement strand
TAAAGCATATACCGCGATCGGTTAAGGTCGCTAGTGTGGTAAGGGAGTTCCCATGTCAAAGGGAATTATCGGTAAAAAACTGGGGATGACCCAGGTCTTTGCGGGCGGTGACGAGCTAATCCCCGTCACTGTCATACAGGCAGGGCCCTGCAAGGTCGTCCAGAAAAAGACGCTTGATGTGGATGGTTACAATGCTATCCAGATCGGCTTTGGGACTGCGAAGGCCCAGCGGGTTAACAAGCCTTCCGCAGGGCACTTCAGGAAGGCCGGCATCGAAGCGGCGCGTATGCTTCGCGAGCTTCGTGTTGAGAACATCGACGATTACGAGGTAGGGCAGGAGATTGGCGCTGACATCTTCAAGCCCGGCGACTACGTTGATATAACCGGCACCTCCAAGGGTAAGGGTTTCCAGGGCGTTATAAAGCGTCACGGCTTCGGTGGCGGTCGCGCCACTCACGGTTCCGAGTTTCACCGCGCCCCCGGCGCTCTCGGCGGCCACACTTTTCCGGGTAAAGTCTTTAAGGGACAGAAACTCCCCGGGCAGATGGGCAGCAAGAGGGTGACGGTTCAGAACCTTCAGGTGGTGGACGTGGACCCAGTTCGTAACATTATCCTGGTTCGCGGTGCGGTTCCCGGCGCAAAGAACGGCGCCGTCATGCTCCGCAACGCAGTCAAGTAGACGCGAACCAATACGAAGAGAGATAGATTATGCAAGCACCGGTATTGAACGCAGCCAATGAAGAAGTTGGCACCCGCGAGCTCAAGGATGACGTCTTCGGTATTGACGTCAACGAAGCGCTCTTGTGGGAGATGGTCCGGATGCAGGAGGCGCGCCGCCGTCAGGGTACCCACAAGGTGAAGACCCGTGGGGAGGTTTCCGGCAGCGGCAAGAAGCTCTGGCGTCAGAAGGGCACCGGCCGCGCGCGCGTCGGCACCAAGAAATCCCCGGTATGGAGGGGCGGCGGGATTGTTTTCGGTCCCACTCCGCGCAACTACTACTACTCCATGCCCAAGAAGAAACGCCGCGCAGCTTTGAGGAGCGCTTTGGCTGGCAAGCTGCGTGACGGTGAGTTGCTCGTTGTGGAGTCCTTCGGCCTTACCGAGATTAAGACCAAGACTCTTGCGGGCGTACTTGAAAAGCTCGGCGCGCAGAACGCCCTTATCGTAACCACCGGCGCAGATGAGTTTGTTGACCTTTCCGCAAGGAATATTCCCTCGGTTAAGGTGATTCGCTGCGAAGGGCTAAACGTCTATGACATCCTCCGTTACGACAAGCTCGTATTTATCGGAGATGCACTCGACAAGATTCAGGGAGGGCTGTAAGCCATGCAGAAGAGCCCTTATGACATACTGAGAAAGCCTGTTATCAGCGAGAAGTCAACGCTGGTAAAAGAGCTTGAGAACACCGTTGTCTTTGAGGTGTCCAAGGAAGCCACCAAGGCGGAGATCAAAAACGCCGTGGAGAAGGCCTTCAAGGTCAGCGTTGATAGCGTACGTACCGTCATCGTGAGGGGTAAAAATACCCGCATGGGGCGTCACACAGGCCGTAAGCCCAATTGGAAGAAGGCGTATGTGACCCTAGGCGAAGGCGATTCAATCGAGTTGTTTGAAGGGGTTTAGCCCACGGGCTCCCCGTACGAGGAAATAAAAGATGGCGATTAAACGTTACCGCCCTACTTCCCCCGGCCGCCGCTTCGTAACTTCGTCGGCTTTTGAGGAAGTGACAAAATCGACGCCGGAGAAGAGTCTGCTCCGTCCGCTGAAGAAGACCGGCGGTCGCAACAGCAATGGACGCATTACTTGTCGTCACATCGGCGGCGGGCATAAGCGCAGGTACCGTCTTATCGATTTTAAGCGCGATAAGCATGGGATCCCTTCAAAGGTCGATTCGATTCAGTACGACCCCAACCGCAGCGCCCGTATTGCGCTCCTTAACTACGTAGATGGCGAGAAGCGCTATATCCTCGCGCCAAAAGGTCTTAAGGTCGGCGATACGGTAATATCAGGGCCCGAAGCTGAAATTCGTCCCGGTAACGCGTTGCCCTTGATCAATATCCCCTTGGGCACTTTGGTGCACAATGTTGAGCTCACCGCAGGCAGGGGCGGTCAGATGGTTCGCTCCGCAGGTACTTACGCTCAGCTCATGGCGAAAGAGGGCGGTTACGCGGTATTAAGACTCCCCTCAAGCGAGATGCGAAAAGTTCGCATCGAGTGTTTCGCCACCGTGGGGCAGGTCGGTAACGAAGACCACGAGAATATAAGCATTGGTAAGGCGGGCCGCAGCCGTTGGCTCGGTATCAGGCCCACCGTCCGCGGCGTGGCGATGAACCCCATCGACCATCCCCATGGCGGCGGCGAAGGCCGCACCAGCGGTGGCCGTCATCCGGTTACACCGTGGGGCGTCCCGACTAAGGGTAAAAAGACCCGTAAAAACAAGGTCACCAACCGCCTCATCGTCCGCAGACGCAGTAAATAGGAGCATATAAATGGCCCGTTCCATCAAAAAAGGACCCTTCGTCGATGACCATTTGGCGAAAAAGGTCGCCGTAGCCAAGGAAGGCGGCAGCAGGCGCGTCATACAGACGTGGTCGCGCCGCTCGACGATAACTCCCGATTTCGTCGGCCTGACCTTCGCCGTCTACAACGGCAAGACCTTCGTGCCTGTCTCCGTCACCGAGAACATGGTCGGCCACAAGCTCGGGGAATTTTCGCCCACCAGGACCTTCTACTCGCACATAAAGGGCGAGGGTAAGGGACGTAAGAGGTAGAAGGCGTAAGGACGAAAAATGGAAGCTAAAGCATCTTTGAAGACTGTGAGGGTTTCGCCGCGCAAAGCGCGTTTAGTGGCGGACCTTGTAAGAGGAAAAGACGTCGATAAGGCGCTCGATACCCTCAAGTTCGTAAATAGGTCCGCGAGCCTGCCGGTGCGCAAGCTCATCGAGTCCGCAGTAGCCAATGCCGAGAACAATCACGGGCTCGACATTGACATACTCTTCATCAAAGAGATCCGTGTTGACGCCGGGCCGACGATTAAGCGTTTTCGTCCTCGCGCCCAGGGCCGCGCATTTATGATTAGAAAGCGCACGAGCCACGTCAGCGTGGTACTTGCCGAGAAGTAGAGGAGAAACCAAGTGGGTCAGAAAGTTCATCCTTACGGATTTCGGGTAGGGATCATCAAGCCTTGGCTCTCGCGCTGGTACATG
>PKTU01000175.1 GCA_002869005.1 Deltaproteobacteria bacterium | reverse complement strand
CCATAGCCATAGCTAGACGTCTCCGCTGGTGTTGCCCCGGTCGCCAGCAGCGCAGCGCCATGCAGCACCTCGACGGGGCCCGCCGGAGTCATCAGGGTTGTATTAAAAGCGCCTACGCGCCCTCCGGCGTCATGGACGTTGGCTGAGGTGTGAACTGTGATTAGCTCCTCCGCCTCAACCTTGTCGACAAGTTCCTTGGCGAAATCCCTGGGTACGCCGCCCTTTACCGTAAAAGCGCCCGTCAGAGCGAGCCCTCCAAGCTGATTTTCGCGCTCTACGAGGTGCACCGGATAATTCATGCCCGCCAGCGCGAGGGCGGCGCTCATACCGGCGACGCCGCCGCCGATGACTAGCATTGTCTTGTCTACAGTGCTACTTGACCTTGGCGCGAACCCTGCGACGAGGGAGGATTTTACCGCCCCTGAAATCTGTCCCAGAGCGGCATCGCTGCTGGTCTGACAAGCCTCCCGCAGGTTTGAAAGTTCGAGGACGCCCTCATGCACGCCCATCTCTTTGAACATGTGGCGGTAGAGTTTTTCGACAATGCGATCGGTGCACGCAGCGAAAAGCAGGCGGTTTGGCTCCCTTTCGCCAAAGACGCTTCTCACCTCGGACATACCCGCCTTGGTGCAGCCGTGGGAGACGCGGGCGACGAAGTCCACATCTTTAAGGGCCTTTACCTTGTTTTCGAGCTCATCGAAATCGACCCGCGCGGTGTTGTAGCCGTCACATTCGCAGAGCATCACGCCTACCCGTGGCTCCTCCTCACGCCAGTCCACAGGGGTAGGTCCAAGCTGAAACTTCTCCAGCGTCCCGAGGTCCAGCATCTTTGACGCAAGCGCTCCGGCCGCGGCGCCCTCCTGTGTCGACTCCGGAATATCCTTCGCTCCCGTTAAGTTGCCGCAGAGAAAAACACCCTCGCCGCTTCCGGCGCAGGGGTTGAATTCATCGGTAACAGCGCCGTTAGGGGTCATCTCCACACCAAATGACAGCGCGAGGGCTGAAGCATCGGTGCCTTGCTCAAAGCCCGCCGCCAGGACGACCATAGAGTGGCTTCTCTTGACCTGCTCGCCGCCTTGAGACACCGTCACCTCTATATCGAGGCTATCCGGCGTCTGCCGCATAACCGAGGGCATCGCGCGGACGAAGCTGACACCAGCCTCTTCAGCCATGCGGATGTAGCGTTCGTAATCCTTGCCGAAGGCGCGCATATCCATGTAGTAGATGGTAATGTCGAGTTCAGGCATCCGCTCCTTGGCGAAGAGGGCCTGTTTAAGGGTGAACATGCAGCAGACGCTTGAGCAGTGGGAGCGGCCATTCGCAGGGTCGCGGGAGCCTACGCACTGCACAAAGGCAAGCGACTCAGGCGCCTTATCGTCGGAGGGGCGTGCCGGCATTCCGCTTGATGGCGACCCAGCGGCGAGCATCCGCTCGAACTTCACCGCGGAGAGAACGTTCTCATAACGGCCAAAACCAAATTCACCCTTAACGGAGGCGGGAATAACCTCTGCCCCTGAGGCGAGGATCACCGCTCCGGCCTCTAAAGCGGTCTCGACGCCCTCGGCGTCAAGGTCGATGGCGTCTGAGGCGCACACCTCCACGCACTTGCCGCAGCGGGTGCAGCTTTCCCGGTCAACCACGTAGCCTTTGCCCACCGCTTTGGGGTAGTAGCGGTAGATCGCTTTTCTCATCTCAAGGCCGTCGCCGAATTCACGCTTGACCTCGACGGGGCACACCACCTCGCAAGCTCCGCAGTCGGTGCATTTTTCTGCGCTCACGCAGGTGGGCTCGGTGGCGAGGGTAACCTTGTATCCCCCCCCTTCGCCCCCCTCGACGGAGGTAACAGAAGAGGACGGCGCCACGGTAACGTTTTCGTGAAGGTCGCACTGCACGAAGGGACAGTAAGTCGGTGTATCGCAAGCCATGAAGCAGACGCCGCACGATTGCGTGGGGAACTGGTTGTCGAGGAGCGGGAAGAGGCCGCCTATGGCGGGCGCGCGCTCGGAGAGGATGACCTTGTGCCCCCTGCCGGCGAGGACAAGCGCCGCCTGCATCCCAGCGGGGCCGCCCCCTATAACCAGTGCCGTGTTTTTATAGTCGGTACCATTCATAGGCGCTTGCTTTCTCAACTATTTAAAGAGCCCCGAAGGGTCTGTAAGGTGTTTCTTCCACCACTTCTGCCGTCCTTCGCACTGAAACGCCTCGCCGATGAGCTCGGTGATGTAGAGCACCGGGAGGTTGGTTTTGGCCTGACGCATATCGAGGTTGGCCTGACAGAGGCCGCAGGAGACGACGATAGCGTCCGCGCCTGCCTTAACCGCCTCCTCACCCAGCTTTGTGCAGATATCGGCGCAGTGTCCGCCGTGGCTTATGCCGAGGTCCGCGCCGCAGCAATCGACCTTATAGGACCACTCGATGGCGGTGGCCCCTACAGCCTCGGCGGCGCGCTCAAGGGCGGTGGGGTTCTCCCAGTCTTTTGAGCCGACGACGCGGGGTGGTCTTACCATCTGGCAACCGTAGTATGCGACGACCTTTAAACCCTCAAGGGGCTTTTTAACCTTCGCCGCGATCTCCTCCATAGCGCCTTCCCGGTCGAAGAAATCGACGAGTGACCACACCTCGATCTCTCCCTTCCACTTCTCACCGAGAGCTTCTTCAAGCGCCTTTGCCACCTCGCCGCCATCTTCATAAGCGGTTAAGGCGCGGCGCACGTTATTGAAGCACCCCGCGCAGGGAGCTATGAGCGTGCGGCCTTCACGCTGGGCAATTAGGAGGTTGCGGGCGGGCAGCCCCAAGGAGAGCATCTTGTCCACCACTTTTGCCGAAGCGCCGCCGCAGCAGTTCCAATCTTCTATCTCTTTTAGCTCGTGGCCTAGCGCGGCGAAGACCGCCTCGGTGGATTTGGTGAACTCCCAAGCCGTGGAGTGCGCCGTGCAGCCGGGGTAGAATGAAAGTTCCATAGCGCTTTAACCCTTGCCCTTGTTCTTGAAAAATGTATCGAGCTCGCCCTTACCCTTCACCTTGGGCAACATGAAGGGAATCTTACCCTTGGCGAATAGCTTCATCCCGGCGCCGAGGTCGGAGAAGTAATCCTTGCTCTTTAACTTGTACTCCATGAGCATGGAGAGCTCGTGGACACGGCCGAAGCGTGAGACGGAGCCCGTGAAAGCTTTGTGGAAGGTCATCACGGCGGGCTCCTCAGGTTT
>PKTU01000058.1 GCA_002869005.1 Deltaproteobacteria bacterium | reverse complement strand
GTCATCCACGACGACCACGCGGTTGCCCTTAAGAACGCTCTCCACCGCGTTAAGTTTTAGCTTGACCCCGAAATGGCGGATGGATTGCTCCGGCTCAATAAAGGTCCTTCCTACGTAATGGTTCCTCATTAGCCCCATCTCAAAGGGTATACCCGCCTCCTCCGCGTAGCCTAGGGCGGCGACTATCCCTGAGTCCGGGACTGGAATGACGATATCAGCGTCAACCGGGTGCTCCTTTGCGAGCTGCGCGCCGAACATCTTCCTTACGGGATAAACGGGTTTACCGAAGATGATTGAATCGGGCCTTGCAAAGTAGATGTACTCGAAGATGCATTTGCGCGGATTAACATTGCCGAAGGGGCGGTACGATTCGAGCCCCTTGCGGCTTATCATCACCATCTCGCCGGGCTCCACCTCCCTCACATATTCCGCCTCTATGAGGTCGAGAGCGCAAGTCTCGGAGGCTACCACCCAACTGTCGCGCAACCGTCCCAGTACCAGGGGCCTGAACCCTAGCGGGTCGCGCACGGCAACAAGGCGCGATTCGACAAGGGCGACAAGCGAATATGCCCCCCTCACGCGGGAGAGGGCATCGACCAACCGCTCATGGAGCTTGCTTTTACGCGAGCGCGCATAGAGGTGCGCGAAGACCTCAGTATCCATCGTGGATTGGAAGATTGAACCAGCCTCTTCAAGCTCGCGCTTCAATGATGCCGCATTTACCAGATTTCCGTTGTTGGCAAAGCCGATTGGCCCGTGAGCGGTCTCCACGAAACAGGGCTGTGCGTTCTTGACCACCGAGGAACCTGTAGTTGAGTAGCGGACATGGCCTATGGCATGGATTCCGGGGAGTTTATCCAGTGTATCCTCGTCAAAGATGTCCGAGACCAGCCCCATTCCAAGATGCAGATGCATCTTTAGTCCGTCGGATGTGACGATGCCCGCTGACTCCTGCCCCCGGTGCTGGAGCTGGTGGAGCCCCAAATAGGTGAGGTTTGACGCCTCCGGGTGGTTGTATATTCCAAATACACCACACTCTTCGTGGAGTTTGTCCATTTTTATTGAATCCTCCGGCTAAAGCCGCCGTATCAGGATTGACGTATATATTCTGCCGCGTTTTTGTAGAGAATAAGGCCGAGCCCCTCTTCAGGCAAGTCCTCACGCGTCCAGCGGGGATGCTGAGTGCGGTGGACAAAAGCCTCCGGGTGCGGCATTAGCCCGAAAAGTCTGCCGGTAGGGTCACAGAGCCCAGCGATTCCATTTACAGAACCGTTTGGGTTCCAAGGGTATTCGCCGGTGACATCTCCTTCGGGAGTAGTGTACCTGACCGGGACAAGTTTTTGCGTCTCTATAATTGAAAGAGTCTCTTCCGAGGCAGGGATAAACTTGCCCTCGCCATGCCTCACCGGAAAGTAAAGACTCCCTGTCCCTCTGGTGAAGACGCAAGGGCTCTCCGGGTCAGCGGTGAGATAGACCCAGCGGTCCTCAAAGCGACCGGAATCGTTGTGGCTGAGGCTGACGCTCTGTTTGAGTTTGCCCTCGGTAAAGGGGAGCAAACCCATCTTGACCATGAGCTGAAAACCGTTACAAACTCCCAATACAAGGCCGCCTCGCTCGACGAACCCAAGAAGTTCATCCTCGAAGCGCGCCTTACTACCCTCTTTAAGAACCTTGCCGTACTTGAACCTGACTGCCCCAGCCTTTGCGGAGCCCAGGTCGTCGCCATCGAGAAAACCGCCGGGGAAATAGAGGAAATTATAATCCCCCAGCTTAACCTCACCGGAGAATATAAGCGCCATATGCGCTATTTCCGCCTCCATCCCGGCCAAGCGGCAGGCATGAGCCGACTCTCGTTCAGTATTTATCCCGTTACCGGTGATGACCAGCGCTTTAGGAGTTCTCATAAGGTCCCTTCACTCTCTATCAAGGTTAATCTACAGCGCCGCCAGCGGTGTCTGCCAAGCATCTTTAAGGGAGCCGACTTCTGCCTCCACGATGCGCGCTCCGCCCATGCCGTCAACCACAAGGCTAGACTCCTCAGCCACCTCACCGACCAGAGCGAAGGGCGACCCTTCAAGAGCCGCTTCAAAGGCAGCCTTATCCTTTGGTGAAACAGTGACGACGAAACGACCGGCGGATTCAGAGAAAAGGAGCTCGTCGTTCCTGGCTATTCCCTCCATTGGGGCTTTCGAGAGGTCAACCAGCCCTCCTAGGTCGCCTGAGAATACACTCTCCGCTATCGCAACGCCGAGGCCGCCGTCGGAGCAATCGTGGCAGGAGGCGACAAGGCCGCCCTGAATCGCTGCCTCCAGCGCCCTGTATAGCTTTTTATTAACTCCGGCATCCACCTTTGGCACCGAGTTGCCGGTGAAGCCCTTAGCCGCCCAATACTCAGAGCCACCGAGCTCAGGATAAGTTTTTCCGAGGATATAAATGAGGTCGCCAACTCTCTTTGCGTCCATCGTCACCGATTTTCTGATATCCGGGACCTTGCCGATAACACTGAATAGAAGGGTCGGCGGTATGGATATTTTCGTGCCGCCTATCGAGTAGTCGTTCTTCATCGAATCCTTACCGGAGACGAGGGGCACGCCGTAGGCGGTTGTGTATTCGTAGAGAGCTTTGGAAGAGCGCACCAGCTGCGCTAGCTTGTAACGCCCGTCTGGAGTCTTCTCGGACTCCACCGGGTCGCACCAGCAAAAATTGTCGAGTCCGGCTAGGTGGTCGAGGGTACCGCCCACGGCTACGGCATTTCGTATCGCCTCGTCAACCACCAGCGCGGTCATCCAGTAAGCGTCAATATCGGAGTAGCGGGGGGAGATTCCATTTGCGGTGACGACCCCCTCAAAGGAGTCGAGAATCGGCCTGTTGACCGCCGCATCGCTGGGGCCGTCATTCTGGGCGCCTACAAATGGTTTGACAACCGAACCGCCCTGGACCTCATGGTCATAGCGCCTGACTATCGACTCTTTTGAGCAGATATTGAGGCGGCCGAGGAGGGCCTTGAGCTCATCCGTAAGCTCCGCCGGGCACTCGAATGAGGGCTCCTCATGTACAGGCGGTGTCCACTTAGCGTTTAGCAGCATTGGGGGCAGGCCGTCGTGCAAAAACTCCAGTGGAAGATATCCGACGGTTTTGCCGTCATATAAAAGATGAAAAGCCCCCTCATCGGTAAACTCGCCCATTACAACTGCTTCGACGCGCATCTTTTCGGCGAGGGTCATGAACTCCTCTATATTATCCTCCGGCACGGCTATGGACATGCGCTCCTGAGACTCTGAAACCAGAATCTCCCAAGGGTGCAAGCCGGGATACTTCAGAGGAGCCCTGTCGAGGTGCAAAAGTGCCCCTCCGGTCTGCTCCGCCATCTCACCTATTGAGGAGGAGAGTCCTCCCGCGCCGTTGTCAGTTATGGATGAGTAAAGCCCACGGTCGCGGGCGATCAGCAGAAAATCGTAGAGGCGCTTCTGCGTTATGGGGTCTCCAAGCTGCACCGCCGTGGCGGGGCTCCCCTCATGGAGCTCCTCCGAGGAGAAGGTCGCGCCGTGGATGCCGTCCTTGCCTATGCGCCCACCCGCCATTACGACAAGGTCACCGGCCTTGGTGCGCTTATTGTGACCCGGTCCACCGTTAAGCGTGCGTGGTATAAGGCCAGCCGTTCCGCAAAATACCAGCGGCTTCCCAAGGAAGCGGTCATCGAAATATACGGTGCCGTTTACAGTCGGTATGCCTGACTTATTGCCGCCGTGCTCTACCCCGGTGACCACACCCTCATATATCCGGCGCGGGTGAAGGAGTCTCGGCGGCAGTTCCTCCTCGTGGAAGGGGTTGGCGAAGCAGAAGGTGTCGACGTTGAAGATTAGCTGGGAGCCCATGCCGGTGCCCATGGGGTCGCGGTTAACTCCCACGATGCCCGTCAGCGCGCCGCCGTAAGGGTCAAGGGCGGAGGGAGAGTTGTGGGTTTCAACTTTGAAGCAGAGGGAGTAGTCATCGTCGAAGGCAATGACCCCGGCGTTATCAATGAAAACAGAGAGGCAGTAGTCATCCTCGCCGAGATCCTCGCGCACCTTTTTGGTAGCGCCCTGAACATAGGTCTTGAAGATCGAGGTGATAACCTCGACCTCCCCGCCCTCATCCTCATAGTTGATGGTGGCGTTGAAGATTTTGTGTTTACAGTGCTCGGACCATGTCTGCGCCAGACACTCAAGCTCGACATCGGTAGGTCTGTCGGCGGGAAGCCCGAGAGCGGCGCGCTTGGCCTGATTTTGCTCTTCTCTATAGAAATCACGAACAGCCTGCATCTCGCCCACTGTCAGCGCAAGAAGTCCCCTTCTGGATATCTCAAGGAGCTCATCGTCGGAGACCTCAAGGTCGATTTCGTTGACTACGGGCTGGGACACGCCCGTCACACGGGGCACCTCCGGAGAGACACCTCCCGAAGCGTCGTACTCCTTACGGGAGAGTATGCGCCAACGCTGTATAAGGGGGTTTGCGAGAAGGCCGGAGGCGATCTTCTCCACGGTCTCGCGATCCAATGAGTTGCCCTTAATCAAGTACTGAACCGAGGTGTAAACTTTCTCCTGATGTGGCAGGCTTCTTTCCAGGAACATCTCCACCGCCTCTTTGGCGGTACGGCCCTCATTGTCAGTAACTCCCGGGAGGTAACCGACTTCAAGCAGCCACTCAAAGGCAGGGTACAGCTCGGCGCCCAGTTTGCCGGACGTTGAGGAGACTTGAACCACAGGGTCGGAGAAGACCTCTTTTGCGAGCGCTGAGAGCTCCCCTTCGCCAACTTCAAAGTCGAGGGTGAAGGCGTCGAGTGTCCGCACCCCATCAAGGGGAATGTGGAGAAACTCCTCGATCTCCCTGACGCACCCCTCGCCGCGGGAATCCCTGAGGTCCGGATTAACAGCTACTTCAACCCTCTTAGCCATTTTTTCTCAACTCTTCCTTCCCTATCCGGCTATTTGCCGAAAACCCGGGAAAAGATTGTGTCAACATGTTTCAGATGGTATCCGATGTCAAATGCTTCGTCGATCTCCTCCTCCGTCAGAAGGCGAGAAACGTCGGCATCCGCCTTAAGGAGCTCCTTGTAATCCGCTCCCTCAGTCCATACTCGCATCGCGTTACGCTGCACCATCGCGTAAGCCTCCTCGCGGGTTATACCCTTGCCTACGAGCGCGAGCATCAGCCGCTGGCTATTTGGGAGACCACCCGTGATATCGATATTTTTCTGCATGTTTTCAGGGTATACCATCAGGTTTTTGATTACCCCGGTAAAGCGAACCAGCATGTAGTGGAGGAGGATCGTGGCGTCGGGGCCGATAACACGCTCGACGGAGGAGTGGGATATGTCGCGTTCATGCCAGAGCGCGACGTTTTCCATCGCCGCCTGGGCATAGGAACGCATGAGGCGGGCGCAACCGGTAAGGTTTTCGGTGGCTATCGGGTTTCGCTTGTGCGGCATCGCCGAAGAGCCCTTCTGCCCCTTGGAGAAGAACTCCTCCGCCTCCAGAACCTCGGTGCGTTGCATGTGCCGTATCTCCACCGAGAATTTTTCAATGGATGTTGCGACCAGCGCAAGGAGTGAGAAGAACTCCGCGTGGTGGTCTCGCGAGATAACCTGCGTGGAAACCTTGGCGGGCTTTAACCCGGCGCGTGCGCAGACGTGCTCCTCAACGGAGGGGTCGATATTGGCGAAGGTGCCCACAGCGCCCGAGATCATCCCCACCGCCACAGCTTCACGTGCGCGGGCGAGGCGTGAAAGGTTGCGCGTCATCTCATCGTACCAGGAGGCGAGCTTTATCCCGAAGGTAACAGGCTCCGCGTGAATGCCGTGGCTACGCCCCATCTGGGGAACAATCTTGAACTCTTGTGCCCGCTCGCCGATAGTCTCCGTGAGCTTCCCGGCCTGGGCGATAAGGAGGTCCGAAGCCTCGACGAGCTGCATCGCGAGGGCGGTATCTAAAACGTCGGAGGAGGTCATACCCATGTGGATGAAGCGTGAATCAGGGCCGACATGCTCCGCGACGTTGGTTAAAAAAGCTATGACGTCGTGTTTGACCTCCTCTTCTATCTCCAGGATGCGGTCGACCTCGAAGGCGGCCCTCTCCTGGATGACCTTGAGGGATTCGTCGGGAATTTTGCCAATCTTATTCCAACCCTCACAGGCATAAACTTCTACGTCCAGCCACTTTCTAAAACGGTTTTCGTCGGTCCAAATAGCCGCCATCTCAGGCTTCGTATAGCGCGGTACCATTTATCGTTCCTCCTGAGCCTCCGGGGAGAGGCTTGATTTCAAATGCTAAATATCGACAATCCTGCCGGGCACCGATTGCCTCGCGACTAGGAGCAGGACATCCTCCTCCGCGCCCTCAAGCGCGAGGGCGGTGTGCGCTTCGCCATAGGCGACGGCGGGGTCGTTGTTGGTTTCGGAGAGGTGACCCAGAATCACCCCTTTGAGATTTGGATTTACAAGCTTTCTAAGAAGCTTTGAGGCGTCTGAGTTGGAGAGGTGCCCCACATCAGAGGCTATCCGGCGCTTTAAAAAGTAGGGGTAGGGTCCCTTCCTCAACATCTCTTCATCGTGATTTGATTCCAGGTAGAGCATGTCGCAACCGGATAGCGCCCGCTCCACCTCCTGATCCACTAAGCCGAGGTCGGTGGCGAACCCGATCGTTGCAAGGCCGTTTTTTATACGAAAGCCGACGGAAGCGTGCGCGTCATGGGATGTTTTGAAAGAAGCAAACTCCATCCCTTCTACCGCAAAGTTGCCGCCCGGCTCAAACTCCTCGACTTTGACCCGGTTCAGCGTGCGCTCTCCGTAGCTCGCAGCTATCGCGGCGGGGACTCCGGCGGGTGCATAGAGTTTCACCCCGTAGCGCCTTGCCCACACCCCAGCGCCGTGGCAGTGGTCTCTGTGGTCGTGGGTAAGTATAAGCGCGCCGATGCTTTTGGGATTGATGCCGGAGGCATTAAGCCTCTCCTCTAAATCCCTGCCAGATAGTCCGGCGTCTATTAGAACGCCGAACCCATCGGAGGCCACATAGATGGCGTTACCTTTGCTTCCGCTTGCCAGCGCGCATAACTTCAGGGGAGTTCCTCCAGAGAAAGGTCTTTCGCTACGAGCCCGAATAATAGCTGACGCGGCGCGGCGGTTCAAGGCTGGTGAGCTTTATTTGCCGCCCTTTTTATCATCTGCCCCGAAGAGCGCCTTTAGCATCCCCAAAAGAGTCGTTACAAACCCAACCTCGGAGACCTTTCCACCCAGCCCCAGGCGCCCCTCCAGATACCACTGGCGCGCTTTGTAACGCTGCAATTTACCAGAAGAGGTTTTGGGTATGGACTTGGGTGAGGTTACCTCTACACGGTCGGGCCTCAGCCCCGTGATCTCGCTTACCATTTTGCTGACCTCCGCGGCAAGCTCCTCACGGTGTGAGACAGCCTCCACTATTACGACGATCTCCTCATCACCCCCTTCGCCATAGACGGAAAAGGCAGCTATTCCACCCTGCCTGACCCCGTCAACCTGTGAGGCGGCGTCCTCAATATCTTCCGCAAAGTAGTTGCGACCACCCTTTATAAGCAGGTCTTTGATGCGCCCGCATATAAAATAATCGCCATCCAATGTGAAGCCGAGATCACCGGTGTGAAGGCCATCCTCTTTTAGCGCCCTCCCGGTTTCCTCCTCATTTTTCCAATAGCCGCGCATGACGGAGGGTCCCTTTACCACTACCTCGCCTTGATGCCCGGAGGGCAGAGCCACTCCATCGCGCCCTACGATAGTAACCGTCACGCTATCTAAGGGCTTTCCGACGCTTACTATCTTCCTCGACTTTCGGCCCTCCGCCGGTTCGACCACCACCCCTTCAAGGTAGAGCTTTTCCAGATCTACCTCGGCCATAACCGGTGGCTTGCCAAGGGTGGAAAAGGTAACCGCGAGGGTATTCTCCGCAAGCCCATAAGCCGGGAAGAAAGCGCCGGAGTCAAAACCAAAGGGGGCATACTTCTCGGTGAAGTGAGAAACGGTCTCCGCTGAGATAGGCTCCGCCCCACAGAGAGCCACCCTCCACCTTGAGAGGTCAAGCCCTGCAATCTCGCTCTCACGTAATTTTCGTGAAACCAGCGAGTAGGCAAAATTTGGGGCTGCGGATATGGTCCCGCCGCTATTTGAGATCATCCTCAGCCAGCGTGATGGCCGTCTAAGAAAATCTATCGGCGAGAGGGCAACCAGCTCCACCCCCCAGTAGAGGGCTCCGAGCATGTTGCCGATGAGGCCCATATCGTGATAGAGGGGCAGCCAACTGACCGCCACATCGTCCTCCCTTACATCCAGCGCCTTTCCTATTGCACGGATGTTGGCGAGGAGGTTTTCATGAGTGATTACCGCCCCCTTCTGGGCTCCCGTCGAGCCGGATGTATATTGAATTAGCGCTATATGGTCACCACTGACCGAAGGCAGCTCGCCTGGAGCCTCCTTGCCGACCTCAGAGGGCACTATCGCTGTGACGGCTTCCGGCGCAAACCCAAGGAATGGCCTTATCTTTCTGTCGGTGACTATAAAGCGCGCCCCTGAGTTCTCGACTATATGGGTCAAGTTGCGCCGGTAATCACCCAGCCTGTCCATCCTTATCGGCGGGTAGAGGGGTACTGGAATACCTCCTGCCAGGAGCACCCCCAGATACGATTCATAGAAGGGGACTCCTGTGGGGAGTATGACCAGCACCCGGCCGCCGGGAGATATCCCCCTCGACATAAACTCGCCCGCCCATCCGAGGGCGCCCTCGTAAAGCTCGCCGTAGGTTAGGGTTCGGTAAACCTTGTCCCGGTAATAGAGGGTAAGCCACAGCTTTTTAGAGTCCTCTTTAGCTCGGGCCTCAAGCACCTCATTGAGGCTCACGGCTGATGGGTATCTGTCAGCCTTCATGTATTGCCCCCTCTCTACGCGCCCTCACCAACTCAGATACCGCATGATGTGCCATGGCGGCGAGAGTCTTCCTGGTTAGCGCAGGGTTGTAGGCAATAGGGTCGCCAAAAGCGACCTCCACCACTATCTCGCCATCTTCCGGAAAGAGATTTCGCCTCATGTGCTCCGCAACCGATCCATCCTCCCAGTGCCAGGCTTTACGGGCTGCGCTACCGCCATAAATCAGCGCGGCAGGCACCACGGGCGCCCCTGCCTCCATCGCGGCCTGAAAGAACATTGGCCTGAAGAGCTCAACCGTTACGCCATCGCCAAGTATCCCCCCCTCGGCGAATAGGTACACCCTCTCCCCGGAGGTGAGATTCTTTACAATCGGAGTGAGGGCGGAGCGTGAATTTTTAAGGGATTCGCGCTCGATGAATATCGTTTTCCCTATCCGCGCCGCAAAACCTACGAAGGGCCAGCTGTCTACCTCGGCTTTGGAGAGAAAGGAGCCCGGGTAGACAGAACCTATAACTATGGGGTCAAAAAAGCTGACGTGGTTGAAGGCGACAAGGGAACCTTTGGGGGGTATCGAACCTGATGAGTGTACTTTTATTCCAAAAGTGGCAAGGAGAACTTTGCCCCAGTATTTCATCGCAAAATCCCGGCCGCCAAGCCATGAGATAACCCTTAGCGGTGGGAGGAGCATAACCAGCGCCATGATGCCGAGAAGCCAACGTAGCCTCTTTGCCGGTTTGAAACCGCCCAACTTCAACGCTCTTTAGCTAAACGTCGAGGCGGCGACAAGAGCACGTCGCAGGGGGCTTTGTGTGCGGCCTCCTTCGCTGCCGAGCCAAGTAGCAGGTGTCGCAGCCGCCCCCCCGAACGCATTCCCAGCGCCAACAGGTCGGCACCCACCCTCTTTGCCTCATTTACAAGAGCCTCCCTGGGGTCACCCGCTACCACTACAGGCTCGGCACTTAAAAAACCCTCCTTCTCGGCCCAGCGCTCAAGCATCTTCTGCCTAAGCCCAACAACCGCCTGAACCTCTTCGTGTTTATTCTTGAAAGGGCCCGTCGGGATCACGTTTACCAACGTTATTGAAGCGCCGGGAGAGGAGAGTGCTTTGACCGGCGCTACCGCTGCACGCTCAATGTGGGCCAAGTCCACGGCAAGCACCACTCTTTCATAGCTTTTAGCCGGTGAATTTCTTGCTATTACTACTGGAGAGGTAGCGCCGCGCAGGATTTTGCCAAGGGTGGCGGCGAGGCTACGGTCGGGGTGGGGGGCGCCCATTATTAGCAGCGCGTTTAAAGATGCGTTCAGCTCGGCTAGCACATGCTCCGAGGCTGAGCCTTCGAGCAGCTTTTCTACATAACGCTCATCGGAGGCGAAGCTTTTAGCGAGGAGTTCATCAAAAGCCTCTCTGGTTTCACGCCGCGCCTCATCGACCCACCCCCGCAGAACGGGGAGGAGCAGACGCTCATCCTCCTCGCCATACTCCTCCATCACGTGAATTACGGTTAATTCACACCCAAACCGCTTAGCGCAAGCTTTGGCGGCGTCAATGACCACTTTTGAGACCATTGACAAATCCACCGCCGCGACAACTCGCTTAAAACCGGCCATCGATCTCTCCAAAAGCGGGTCGAAAAGTTATCAGGTCTTGAGGATTTCCACTATCTCCGCATACCTGCGCGCTGCCTCCTTCGCAACCTCCGGCGGCAGCTCCGGCCCCGGGTCCGTTTTGTCCCAGTCAAGGGATTCGAGGTAATTCCTTATGTACTGCTTATCGAGAGACTCCTGAACTTCTCCAGCCTTATAGGTTTCGGCCCTCCAGAAACGCGATGAATCCGGGGTCATTAGCTCGTCGATGATGATAAGCTCCCCATCAAGGAGGCCGAACTCCATTTTGGTGTCCGCTATAATTATACCCCGCTCCGCGGCATACTCCGAACCCTTCAGATAAACAGCCAGCGCCACCTCTCTCACCCTCTCCGCCAACTCCGGCCCAAGGAGCTTCACTGTCTCTTCAAATGAGATATTCTCATCGTGCTCGCCGATCTCCGCCTTGGTGGATGGAGTATAGATGGGCTCCGGCAACTTCTCGGATTCAAGCAGCCCTTCAGGGAGCGGAAGCGAGCAAACCGTTCCGGATTTTTTATACTCTTTCCAGCCCGAACCGGAGATATATCCACGGATTATGCACTCCACAGGCAGCGGCTTTGCCTTTTTGACCAACATCGATCGACCAGCCAGCTGCTCGGAGTATTTTCTGGTGACCTCCGGGTACTGGCTCGGATCGGCTGTTATGACGTGGTTGGGTACGATACCGGCAGTCCTCTCGAACCAGAAGAGGGAGAGGGTGTTAAGCACCTTGCCTTTGTCGGGGATCGGTGTTGGCAAAATGACGTCGAAAGCGCTTAACCTGTCTGTCGTTACTATGAGCAGGGAGTCGCCGAGGTCATATATATCCCTAACCTTGCCGCGATTGACAAGATTCAGATCGGGGAAGTCAGTTTCAAATAGCGTGCTGGACATAGCTCAACTCCTCAACAATCAGCTAATCTCAAGGATTTCATATTCTTTGGTGTTGCCCGGCGCCTCGACGACGATATCGTCGTCTAGCCCCTTGCCGATGAGGGCGCGGGCTATGGGGGAGGTGACGGAGATGAGCCCCTTGTTGATGTCAGCCTCAAAGGGGCCGACTATTCTATAGGTCTTCACCTCATCGGTATCGAGATCTTCAAGTTTCACCGTGCTGCCGAAGATTACTCGCGTCTTTGGCCCCGGAGGGCAGTCGATAATCTCCGACGAAGCAAGGTTGTTCTCGATATCCCTTATCTTGGCCTCGATGATCCCCTGCTTTTCGCGAGCCGCGTGATACTCAGCATTCTCGGAGAGGTCGCCGTGTGAGCGGGCCTCCTTAATCTCCAGGATAACCGCTGGCCGCTCTACCCGCTTCAAGCGGTCGAGCTCGTCGCGGAAGCGCTGAAAACCTTCGCGTGTTACGGGAATTCTATCCATCTTAAATCTTCCTCATACATGTTAAGCGATTCACCCGACCTCGTTGAAGGGGCGTCGCCTGAAGTTCACGTTTAGTTCCCGAGCCACCCGCTCCGAAGCGTCTACATCGAGGCCTGGGAGCTCAACCACAGTGGCGGTAACTGTCTTAATACTTTCGGCGGCCTTCTTTAGAAAATCAAGGAGCGCCGGGTAAGCTCCCTCCACTGATGGGCGGCAAAGTTTTTCATAGGTAGCGGCGTCCGGCGCGTTTAGGCTAACTGACATCTCGTCGATGAGTCCGGAAAGCTCCGGCAGCACATTTCTACCGTGTACCAGATTCGCCAACCCGTCGGTATTGACCCTTATTGATTTTGCCCCGCGCGCTTTCAGCTCACGGGATATTTTCTTCACCTCTTCAAGCCGCAGAAGCGATTCGCCGAAACCGCAGAAGACAACCTCGCTGAAAGCCGCCGCGCCGCCCTCCTGCTCCACAGCCTCCAGCACCTCCTCGACGGAGGGCTCGCGAGCGAGGGAGAGGTCGTGACCCTTAACCTCCGGGGAGGTGTTTTTCGCGCAAAACACGCAGCTGTTGGTGCATCTGCCAGTTATGTTCAGGTAGAGTGAGTCTCTTATGCGGTAGGCTAGTTTGGTCCCCTCCTCCAATTCGCCGACCCCGAAGAGCTCCTTCGCCCCACGCGTCGTTATCCTGCCTACGTCGTCCAACGAGAGGCCTTTGAGCTCGGCAACCTTGCGCGCCGTGTGGACGATATACGCAGGCTCGTTGCGCTTACCCCTGAATGGTTTTGGGGTAAGAAAGGGGCAGTCCGTTTCAAGGAGGCAGCGTTCAAGGGGCACCCCCGCCACCACCTCATGAAGGGTCGTATTCTTCGGGTAGGTAACGGTGCCTGGAATAGAGATGAAAAAGCCGAGCTTTATCACCTCCTTTGCGTAGGCGAGGTCACCTGAGAAGCAGTGTACCACACCCTTAAGGCCTCCGGCGGCCATATCCCTGAGTACCGCGAGGGTCTCCTCATGGGCGTCCCGGTCATGGACGATTATCGGCAGGTCCAGGTCTCGGGCCATCGCGGCCTGCATCTTAAACCATTTGCGCTGTAGTGGGGCGGGTGAGTGGTTCCTGAAAAAATCAAGGCCCGTCTCACCCCATGCAACTACCTCGGGCTCAAGCGCCAGAAGGGCCAGCTCGTCCAACGTCTTCTGGTCCAGCGCCTCTGTATCGTGGGGATGCACCCCAACGGAGCAGTAAACATCCGGCTCACGCCTCGCCAACTCGAAGGCGCGCCTTGAATCAGGGCCGTCAATCCCAACAGTAATGAAAGCGCCCACCCCTTCGGCGCGCGCTCTCATGAGTACGTTGTCGGTATCTTCCACAAGCCCCCTGTAGGTAAGGTGGGCGTGGGTATCTACTATCACTTTGCTTCAATCCTGGGGAATAGGGCCTCTCCGCGCGTGGTCTCGACGCCACCTTTAAGACCACCCCACTCCTCGATGTCGTCAAAGCGCCCCTCAGCCGCAGGTTTATCCACGCCGAGGCGATTCCAAATCTCCGCCCCCGTGCCGGGCATAAAGGGGTACACGAGGAGCCCTATCGCGCGAAGCGCTTCGAGCATGTTGTAGAGTACCGTGTCAAGCTCAGCCGCTTTATCGGGGTCTTTTGCGAGCGACCAGGGGCCTGTGGTGTCCACATATTTATTGACGAGCCTGACGAAGGTCCAGATAGTCGTGAGCGCCTTGTGGACGGCCTGCTCATCAACGCATTTCCTCGTCTCGTAAAGGGCGACCTTAAGTGCCTCGCGAAGCTCCACGTCCTCAGGGTTCTCGCCATATGTGGAGAGCTCCGGGATTACCCCGTCACGGTACTTCTTGACCATCGAAAGCACGCGGGAAACAAGGTTCCCGAGGTCGTTGGCGAGGTCGGAATTGATCCTGTGCACAAGCGCTTCGCGTGAGAAGTCGCCGTCAAGGCCAAAGGGCACCTCGCGCATGACAAAGTAGCGAATCTGATCTATTCCGTACTCCTCCGCCATTGCGCCGGGGTCCACCACATTACCCAGTGACTTGGACATCTTCTTCCCCTCGACTGTCCACCACCCGTGGGCAAAGACCTTCTTGGGAAGGGGCAGCCCGGCGCTCATGAGAAACGTGGGCCAATAAACGGTGTGAAAACGCAAGATATCCTTACCCACTACATGCACGTCCGCCGGCCAGAATTTTTTAAAGAGGCCCCCCTCATCAGGAAAGCCGACGCCGGTTATGTAGTTGGTGAGAGCATCAAACCATACATAGATTACGTGGGTGTCGTCGCCGGGTACCGGGATGCCCCAGTTGAAGGTGGTGCGCGATATGGAAAGGTCGCGAAGCCCCTCCCGTACGAAGGATATCACCTCATTGCGGCGGCTCACAGGCTGAATGAAATCGGGGTTCTCCTCAATGTGCTTTAGGAGCCTTTCACCATACTTGGACATGCGGAAGAAGTAGCTGGGCTCAGAGAGCTTCTGTGTTGCCCTGCCGCAGTCGGGGCAGGTCCCCTCGATCAGCTGGGTCTCGGTCCAAAAAGCTTCGCATGGGGTGCAGTACCAATCTTCATAAGCGCCAAGATATATATCTCCGTTTTCGTTGACGCGGTTGAAGATCGCCTCTACTGATTTTTTGTGCGCTTCCTCCGTGGTACGGATAAAGCGGTCGTACTCAACATCCAGTTTATCCCACAGCTCTTTGAAGCGGTTAACCACCCTGTTCGCTAGGTCTATGGGTTTTTCACCGCGTTCCTCGGCTGATTTCTCCACCTTCTGTCCGTGCTCGTCGGTGCCGGTGAGGAAAAAGACTTCATAGCCATCGGCCCTCTTGAAGCGCGCGAGGGAGTCGCAGACGATCGTAGTGTAGGCATGGCCTATGTGCGGTACGTCGTTGACGTAATAGATGGGGGTTGTGATGTAAAATGTCTTATCCATCTTTCTTTGTCTCCCTCGACTGGGATGGCTTTTTTTTGCGTCTGCGTCTGCGCCTTGAGGACCCGGATGGCTGAGAATCCATCCTTTGCTCTTTTTCATTCGCCTCGGAAGGTTTATCTTCCTGCGCTTGTCTTGCGGCGGGTTCGCCGTCGCCGTCTGCCTTACCCTGAACCTGCTTGGGCCTCCTCGGGCGGGAGGGGCGTGATTTGGCACGGTCCCTCTGCTGCGGCGGATTATCATTGCTGTTGGTCTGCGCCTCCTCCGTTTTGGCCGGGGGAAGCTCGCCTTTCCTCGCCTTGAACTCATCGAGAGGCACCTCTACTTCACCGCCTTCGGTGAAGATTACGAAGCTCCTCTCAAGCGTATTTCGCCTTATCACCTTGCCTTCGCCAAGGTGCGTCGCGATTCTCTTGCCGACCTTCGGCATGCCGCGGCTAAGCTCCTCGTACATTTTGTGCTCATAGGCAAGGCAGCACATGAGCCTTCCGCAAATTCCTGATATCTTGGCTGGGTTGAGAGCTATATTCTGGCTCTTAGCCATCCTGACGGAGATAGGGGCAAATTCGCTCAGCCACTTGGCGCAGCAGAGCTCGCGCCCGCAACAGCCTACACCGCCAACTATCTTGGCCTCGTCGCGCACACCGACCTGGCGCATCTCAATGCGCGTATGAAAACGCCGGGCGAGCTCTCTTACAAGCTCCCTAAAATCAACGCGGCCCTCTGAGGCAAAGTAGAAGACCACCTTCGAGCGGTCGAAGAGGGCCTCTACGCTTAAAAGCTTCATCGGCAGGTTGCGCTCGCGGATGCATTTGCCGCACTCCTCAAAGGCCTCCCGCTCGAATTCCCTGTTTTTCTCCTCGGTGAGGAGGTCCTCCTCGTTTGCAACACGCAAGACCCTCTTGAGCGGCTGCGCGGGAGGGCCGTCAAGCTCCTCGGGGGAGGAGACAATCCGCCCGAGGGCCGTTCCACGTTCCGTTTCCAGTACGACGCGGTCCCCCGGCCCCAGTTCAAGCTCACCGGCGGCGAAGGTGTATACCTTGCTTGCGCGCTTAAAGCGTACGCCAACAGTCTTCAAACTATCTCTTCCCACCCCCCTTCGTCCTCAAGTAAGAAGAGGGCGTCGAGGGCAAGTTGCAGGTTTACGTTGCGCTCTATAAGAGCGCGAACGGTAAAGAGTCTCCCCATTGTATCAAGAGCAAAAAGATCATCCGCTTGCCTGCTGCGGAGGCTGCGCTCCAGGCAATCCAGCCGCAGTGGCAGAGACTCCTTGTCCTTGGACCACCGCTCCGAGAGCTCAAGGCGCTCGGCGGGGCTTATCTCAGCCAGGCTTTTGGCAACGCGTTCAGCTTCATCACGCGCCTCAAGCAAACTTTCCATATCGTGGCCCAGCGCCATTGCTACCGAGCCGCCGGAGAGGGAGGCGAGCATGTTGGCCTCCGCAGCTTCGACCCCTTTAGACAAAAGAACCTCTTCCACCTCTCCTTCGGAGAGGGGGTCAAAACGCAACGGCTGGCACCTTGAGACCAGCGTGGGGAGCAGCTGGCTCCTGTGGTGCGCCAACAAGAAAAGGTGCGTCTCCGGGGGTGGTTCCTCCACCGTCTTTAAAAGCGCGTTAGCGCCTTCGCGGCTCATCCTGAATGAATCGCGAATTATAGCAATCTTACGGCCCCTTTCAAAGGATTGAAAGGATAGCGTCTCCTGTAGCCTGCGAACCTCCTCTACGGAGATAGCCTTGTCTCCGGGTGACAACAGGTGCAGATCGGGGTGCCCCTCACCCTTCATCTTAGCGCAGGCGTCGCAATGCCCGCAGGGAGCGCCTCGTTTCAGGGCTTCGCCGTCTCTACAGAGGAGCAACTGAGCCGCCAAGCGGGCTACCCGCTCCTTGCCGCAACCATCGGGGCCCCAAAAGAGATAAGCGTGCGCGGTACGGCCAGCCGCCATTGCCCTCAACAAGACCTTGATCGGGCGTTCATGGCCGACGATTGGTAGGCTTTCGCTCACTTCGTCTCCCCAAAGAGGTCCTTTAGCGCCTCCCAAACCCGTGAGGCAACCTCCTCCACGGTACCATAACCGTCAACGAGGCGAAAACGCTCTCCCTCTTTCTTCATAAGAGCTCTGTACCCTTCATTTACCCGCTCGTGAAAAGCGGTTTCCTCCTCTTCGAAACGGGATTCGGCCTCCTCGGATGACGCCTCACGCGCAAGTGAGCGGTTGACGCCTTCACTGTGGTCGAGGTCAATCAAAAGTGTCCTGACGGGCCATAGCCCCCCCGTGGCTATACCGTTTAATTCATCTATTAGTTCACGGTTTAGGCCGCGCCCATAGCACTGGTAAGCCACCGTGGCGTCTGCGTAGCGGTCGCATAGGACAACATTACCGGCGGCGAGGGCGGGCTTTATCACCCTCTCTACGTGCTGGGCGCGGTCGGCGGCGTAGAGGAAGAGCTCCGCCAGCGGTACCGGCGGATCTATTGTGCTCGCTACAAGATGGCGGCGTATCTCTATTCCCAGGGGGGTCCCCCCCGGCTCGCGCGTTAGGAGCACATCTCTCCCCAGCCTCTCAAGCCTCTTGGCTAGAAGGGTAAGCTGGGTGGTTTTACCAGTCCCCTCCCCACCTTCGAAGGTTATGAACAAAGGAGTTTTCATTACGCGCTCAACGCTCCAGATGCCAGAACTCGCGTCTAAGGGGGCGGCCCATAAGCTCCTCCACTCCCTCCTGGGGGTTCTTCTCATCATGAAGGACCTCCCACATTTTTGAGGCTATGGGCATCTCGACGCCGACCTTTTTCGCAAGTGCAACGGTGGAATCACAGGTCTTGACCCCCTCTGCGACGGCAACCATCGAGGAGAGGATGTCCTTTAGCTTTTCACCTTTGCCAAGGCGGATACCCACGCTACGGTTTCGGCTAAGGTCGCCGGTACAGGTGAGGACCAGGTCTCCTATGCCGGAGAGGCCCATAAAGGTGAGGGGGTTCGCGCCCAACGTTACTCCAAGGCGGCTGATCTCCGCTATGCCTCTTGTGATGAGCGCGGCACGGCTGTTGGAGCCAAAGCCGAGGCCATCTGTTACCCCCGCCGCCAGGGCAATAACGTTCTTTAGCGCCCCGCCTACCTCGACGCCAACCACATCGTCGAGGGTGTAGACGCGGAAGAAGGGCGTGTTGAAAACCTCCTGAAGCGCGTTGGCGACCTCCGGCACAGAAGCCGCGAGGCTCACCGCAGTGGGCATCTCAAGGGCTGTCTCCTTAGCGAAGGATGGCCCTGAAAGCGCTGCCACTCTGCCCTTATGCGCTTCGGAGAGGACCTCCTCCAGCACCTCGTTCATCAGCATAAGGGTGTTGTTCTCAACCCCTTTGGAGGCAGATACGATAAGGGCGTCGTCCGGCACATAGGGGGCGGCTTCGCTCATCACTCGACGGACAACCTGTGAAGGGCTTACGGAGAGGACGACTTCTGCGCCCTCAAGGGTTTCGCCAAGCGAATTTGAGGCCCTTATGCCGCTGTGAATATTTATATCAGGCAGATATATCGCGTTCTCATGACGCTCATTTATCGCTGCGGCAACCTCCTTTTCATAGGCCCACAGCTTTACGTCATTTCCGCCTGAGGAGAGCACATGCGCTAGCGCCGTGCCCCACGCTCCCGCGCCGATAACGGAGACCCTCATCTTAGAAAACCTCCTCACCGCCGGGGCCGGCCTCAAGATATGCAGCGGGTATCTCGACCCGCGACGCATCCGACCATAACCCCTCAAGGTCAAAGTTACCCCTAACCTCTTCGTAGAAAACGTGCACTATCCAGGGTCCGAAATCGAGCAGCGCCCAGCGCCCTTCCCTGAGCCCTTCAACACCTAGGGCGGTCACCCCTCTGTCCTTCATAGCCTGACGTATGGACTCGGCTATAGTCTTTACGCGGCGGTCCGAGGTGGCGCTGACAAGTAGAAAATAATCGGTGTAGCTCGTAAGCCCGCCTACGTCCAGGAGGAGGAGGTCGGTCCCCCTCTTATCGACAGCGACCTTTGCGCATTCAAAGATATTTTCAAGAACTTCAGAGGTCTCAGTCATTTCACTCTCCGGGACCGAAGTGGTCCTCTTTTTCAAGTATTTCACGCACAGTCTCAGGCACCAGATATCTTATTGAGCGTCCGGCGCGTATTGCCTCGCGAATGGCGGTGGATGATATATCAAGGGGGGTTACGGAGACGAATCGCACGGCGTTGCCGGAGGAGTGTATATACCCCCACTCCTCAGCGAAAAACTCCTCTTCCATTATGCTGGGCAGGATGTGCGCCTTTATTCCCGGTGGGCGGCTCATAACGGCGATGTTGACCAGCGAGAAGAGTTCTTTAAATTGATACCAGCTGCCGATCTCGGCGAAGGCGTCCTCCCCGACTATAAACCAGAGCTCCGCGCCGGAATACTCAGCGACAAAGTGCTTAATGGTATCTATGGAGTATGAGGGGCCCTCGCGGTCGAGCTCCACGCGTGAAAGCTCGAAGAGAGGGTTCTCTGAGATTGCAGCCGCGACGCAACGCTCCCTAACGGTGGGCGCCGCCAGCTCGTGACCCTCCTTGTGTGGGGGAATGTTGGCGGGGATAAAGACCATCCTGTCGAGGGTTAGGGCCTCGCAAATCTCCTCTGCCGCCCTCAGGTGGCCTAGATGGATGGGGTTGAACGTCCCGCCGAATAGTCCGGCCCTCAAAGAGTAATCACTCCCTTATCTGTCCATTCCCGTAAACGATGAACTTGGTGGTAGTAAGATCCTCCGCGCCCATGGGACCGAAGGAGTGAATCTTTGTCGTTGAGATGCCTATTTCCGCTCCGAGGCCGAACTGCTGACCGTCGCTAAAGCGCGTCGAGGCGTTGACCATAACGGTGGAGGAGCCCACCTCGTCGAGGAAGCGCTGGGCGTTCTCATAACTTTCGGTGACGATTGATTCAGTGTGAAGGCTCGACCAGCGATCGATGTGCTCTATCGCGTCATCTAGCGAATCAACCACACGCACCGACAAAATAAGGTCCACGTACTCGGTGTCCCAATCCTCCTCGGTCGCCGGGATTACCTCCGGCACCATAGCCGCCGTGCGCCGGCACCCTCTCACTTCGACGCCCTTTGACATCAGCTTGCCTATTATGTCCGGCAGAAAGGTCGCGGCAAGGTCGGCATGAACCAAGAGCGTTTCCATCGAGTTGCATACGCCGGGACGCTGAACCTTGGCGTTTATCGCTATTTTCTCAGCCATCTCAAGGTCCGCGGAAGAATCGACGAATACGTGGCAAACGCCCTTGTAGTGCTTAACCACTGGTATGCGCGAGTTCTCGGAGACAAAACGAATCAGCCCCTCTCCCCCGCGTGGAATGATGAGGTCTATATACTCTTCAAGCTTTAGCATCTCGACAACCGCTTCGCGGTCGGTAACGCCGACAACCTGAATGGCGCCGTCAGGAACCCCCGCCTCGGCGGCGGCGGCGGTTAAGACCTCCGCAATCGCGCGGTTGGAGTTTATCGNTATCGCCTCTTTGCCGCCCCTTAGGATCGTGGCGTTCCCAGCCTTCAGACAGAGGGCTGCGGCGTCCGCCGTCACGTTGGGGCGCGATTCGTAAATTATGCCGATAACGCCTAGCGGGATGCGTTTTTTACCTATGAGGAGGCCATTTGGGCGCTTCCACATCTTTGTTATTTCGCCCACCGGGTCTTCCTGCGCCGCAACCTCTCGAATACCCGCTGCCATTGAGGCTATCACCGCATCTGAGAGCGTAAGGCGGTCAACCATCGCAGCTGAAAGGCCACTCTCTTTAGCCGCCGCGAGATCGATGGCGTTTGCCTCCTGCAACCTATCCTTGGCGACCTCTATGGCGTCTGCCATCTTGAGCAGCGCCGCGACCTTTATATTTGAATCAAGGCGAGCGAGTTTACGCCCTGCAAGGCGTGCCTTTGCGCCCATCTCGGTTAGTTCGTTTTGAAGTGACATCAACCTCTCCTTGGAGATGATACCTGCTCAATTGCGCTGCCCAGCACCATATCGTCACGATGGACTACTTCGTCATAGTATTTGTATCCGAGTCTATCAACGATCTCCCACGATGCCAACCCGGCGATTGCTTCAACCTCTTTGGCTGAGTAATGCGTAAGCCCTTTAGCGACGCGCTTTAACTCTCGGTTTAATATCCAGACAGCGTCACCTCGGTCAAAATCGCCACGGCAGGAGAGGATTCCTTTGGGCAGAAGAGATGTTCCGCGAGATGAGATCGCACGCGCCGCACCCTCGTCGACAACTATCTCGCCGCTCGACTTGACGGTGTAGGCTATCCAGTGTTTTCGCCTGGTCAAGCGATCCCCATCGGCTTTGAAGGTGGTGCCTACACCCTCACCGGCAAAGATATCCCTAAGCGCATGGGGGCGTCTTCCCGAAGCGATTACAGCCTTGGCCCCTGCATGTACGGCGCGTCGCACGGCGGTGAGCTTCGATGCCATTCCACCTGTGCCCACCATAGTCTTGGAGGCCCCTACAAATTCATCGGGGTTTTCCTCGGATAACTCCACCGACTTTATCAGGGTCGCCTCGGGGTTGGTTTTAGGGTCTTTATCATAGAGACCTTCGACATCCGAGAGGATGATCAAGCAATCCGCTTCGATCAGGTTGGATACCAGCGCCGAGAGGTTGTCGTTGTCGCCAAAGCGCAGCTCCTCCACCACTACGGTGTCGTTTTCGTTGATCACCGGCACAACGTCGCGCTTGAAGAGTTCATTCATCGTATTTTTGGCGTTTTGATAGCGTCGCCTGTTATGGAAATCCTCCCGCGTCAGGAGTATCTGCGCCACGATCATGTCGTGGGCGTTGAAGTGCTCCCGGTAGGTCCACATAAGGTTAAGCTGCCCAACCGAAGCAAGCGCCTGCTTTTCCGGGATAGTTGCCGGGGGCTCTTCAAAGCCAAGACGCCCCATCCCCGCAGCAACGGCTCCGGAGGAGACTATTGCCACCTCGACCCCCTCACTGCTTAGGACCTTGATATCTTCAGCTAGCCAGGAAAACAGCTCTCCCGACAGCGCACGCTTTTCATCGGTAACGACCTGGCTACCCAGCTTTACGACGACCCTCTTTACATCCCTGAAATCATCGCTAATCATCTTCAACAAGCTCCCCGTCCATCCGCATTAGCGCCTCTCCAAGCGCTCGGACCACCGGCGTTAGCCCCTCTCCCGCAACAGAGGAGATCATCCATAAGCTCGATACTTCCGCCTCGTCGGCGAAGCGCTTCCTCAACTCCTCCGCCCCCTCGCGCGCCTCGGTTATGTCCATCTTTGTGATAACGACGAACTCCGGTTTTTTAGAGAGTTCCGCGCTGAATTTTTGAAGCTCACCCCTTAGTGCAAGGTACTTCTCCACCGGGTCCTCTCCGTCCACAGGGTCGATGAGGTGAAGTAGAATTCTTGTACGCTCCACATGCTTTAAAAACTGTATACCCAGCCCCACCCCCTCGCTGGCACCCTCTATTATGCCGGGGATATCTGCCACAACGAAGGCACGCTCCTCTCCCCAGCTCACCACGCCAAGGTTGGGGGTGAGGGTTGTGAAGGGATAATCCGCAATCTTCGGCCGCGCTGCGCTTATGCGCGAGATGAGGGTCGACTTGCCTGCGTTTGGAAACCCTAAAAGGCCTACGTCAGCCATCAGCTTAAGCTCGAACCTGACCTTTGCCTTTACCCCGGGTAGTCCCTGCTGCGCATAGGTCGGGGCGCGGTTGGTGGAGGTGGCGAAGCGCGCGTTGCCTTTGCCCCCCTTTCCTCCCTCCAAGAGCACAACCAGCACCCCTGGCTCGGTGAGGTCGGCAAGCAGCTCTTCGTTCTCCGGGTCGATCACCATAGTGCCGACGGGCAGCCGGATCAGCAGGTCCTCTCCGTTTTTACCGTGCATATTGGAGGAGTGGCCGGGCTCGCCGTGCTTTGCCTTTAGGCGTTTTTTCTGCCTGAAATCCAAAAGGCTGGTCATGGAGGTGTCCGCGATGAGCACAACGTCGCCGCCTTTTCCGCCGTCGCCGCCGTCTGGGCCCCCCTTCGGCACGTACTTCTCCCTTCGGAAGGAGGATGACCCCCTGCCGCCGTTTCCCGACGCTACCTCTATCTCTACTTCATCTACGAATCTCACGTTCAGCCTCGCTGACTCCTGCGGTTAAACGCAAAAAGGCCCGGCGGGGCATTACCCGTCCGGGCCGTAATCTACATCTTATGGCCGGGAAGGACGCCCTAGGCGGCACCCTCCTCGGTAGGGATTACATTGACATGGGTGCGGCGCTCGCGGCCCTTGGCCTCGAACTCCACAACACCGTCGATGAGCGCGAAGAGCGTGTAGTCTTTACCCATTCCGACGTTCTTGCCGGGCTTGTATTTTGTGCCGAGCTGGCGCACGAGGATGTTACCGGCGACGACTGCCTGCCCGCCGAAACGCTTTACGCCACGCCTCTGACCAGCTGAGTCGCGACCGTTCCTTGAACTACCACCCGCTTTTTTATGAGCCATTTTCCCTTACCTCGTCACTATGCTTCTATGGAGTCGACTTTTATGCCGGTGTAAGCCTGGCGGTGACCCTGTTTTTTACGGAAACCTTTGCGGCGCTTCATCTTGAAGACGATGATCTTCTTGCCGCGGCCCTGCTCCACGATGGTGCCGGAAACTTTTGCACCATCAACTGCGGGCGCCCCGACCTTGAGGTCGCCGCCGTCGGAGACGAGGAGGACGTCATCGAGGACGATCTTCTCACCTACTTCACCCGCGAGCTTCTCGACCTTAAAGAAGTCGCCTTCGGAAACAACGTACTGTTTTCCGCCGGTTCGCACTACTGCGTACATACTATTTTCCTCCAAAAACCCCGCTATGGCGGGGGTGGCTGTCAGACAAGAGCAGGGAATATATAAAATAGCCCCCCTCCCTGTCAAGCGTCTTATGTCGGATTTGTGGCAATACCCAGAGCAAACAATGAAAGACCGTCATATTTTTAGACAAAAGCGGCGTACTTCCCAAAAAAGTCCCGATGAGATACGTCTTCATCCGGGCCAATCGGCAGCACTACCCAGTGCCCCGGTTGTGCCGGATGCTAAACGTCCATCGCAGTGGTTTATATTCCTGGGTAAGGCGACCCAAGTCCTTCCGGCAAAAAGAAGACTAGCGGCTAACGGGGCTCATCAAACAGTTGTGGCTGGAAAGCGACTCAGTATATGGCTGCCGCCCGGTGCGCCGTCACGGGGAAAATGATGGTCTGTCTCCGGTGGAGGTCGAGAGGCGCTACTTCATGCAGGTGGAGAGTGTCTAGAAAACCGGTGGCGATTCAGAACTCTCAGTTCACAGGTGGCTCGGCAAAACAGGAGGCTTGCCAAAACAGGCAGCGCTACTTCAAATACTCATTTTCTTCTTGTTAATTCCCATTGCCATGCAGAACTTATTATATTTTCAAGGGAATCATATGCAGGAGTCCATTTGAGTTCTCTTGTTATTCTTTCGTTACTCGCAACAAGTTCAGGAGGGTCTCCCTCTCTACGACCTTTTTCTAGCACAGGAAAGTCTACCCCTGTAACCCGTTTTGCTTCCTCTATAACTTCCTTTACAGAATAACCGCGCCCATACCCACAATTAGAAACAAGTGTTTTGCCACCAGCGTCAAGGTACTGCAAAGCAAGTATATGCGCGTTGGCTAGATCGGAAATATGTATGTAGTCACGTATGCATGTGCCATCTGGCGTGGGGTAGTCTGTCCCAAAAATCTCAAGCTTTTCGAATTCGCCCTTGGCAGTTTTTAATGCACGGGTAATAAGGTGCGTTGGGTTTCTATAAGCCTGCCCCAACCGTCCTTCGGGGTCCGCACCAGCAACATTAAAATACCTCAGTGCGACATATCTAAATAATGGATTACTGACTGCGTAATCAGCCAGAATACGCTCACTCATTAATTTTGAAGAACCATAAGGATTAATAGGCGCAGGTTGACAGTCTTCACTTACCACTCCAGTTTCAGGCGCTCCATAAACTGCTGCAGTCGAAGAGAATACAAATCTGTCTATACCTTCTTCATCTGCAACAGATAACATATGGATCAAATTTACTGTATTGTTCTGATAGTATTTAAGTGGTCGCTCGATAGACTCTCCCACTTCTATAGAGGCAGCGAAGTGAAATATTGCAGTTGGTTTGAATGATTTAACTGTTGCCCTCAATAATTCTACATCCAAGAGGTCACCAACTACCAATTGACTGTCTAACGTCGCCCAGCGGTTACCTGTAGAAAGATTATCATAAACAAGAACTTCATAGCCTGACATGGTAAGTAGCAACGTAACCATGCTACCGATATACCCTGCTCCACCTGTTACCAATACCCTTGGTTTTGACATTCGCACACCCCGTTAAAATCTATTGTCGATCCATAGGTAGCTACTGGAAAACTCTCATAAAAACAACGCATACCAAACAGTACGCAATTAATAGTGAATAATGCCATCCATTTAAGTTTCAAAAAATAACACAAAACATGTATAACAGCAATAAATTAGATTGTTTCAGATATTTTGCCAAACTCTCAGCATCAAACCAAATCTTTAATATGTTTACCTGTAGAATACAGCAGAAGTTGATAAATAAACATTCTCGCTATTCGTAAGCAGCGCTATTAATACTAAAAATAACTTTTCATCATCATTTCTGTTCTATGCCGATATTTTATGCAGTTCTCTTTACGAGCTCATAAGCAGCTTTAATTGCATAAAACTGATAAAACATGCTTCTATTAATACAATATAAAGCATGAATACTTAAATTCACCCAATAACATAATACATTTTTTCAATTTACCCACCCATTTGCATGAACGTATCGCACGATATCTAAACACTCCTTCACACGGACAAGGCACGCTAGTTGCAGGGTATTTGTTAACCATTTTAGGAGAAGGTGTAGATATGAAGGGCAACGAACGAAGAAGGTACACAAGAAAAAAGCTTACCTTTTTAACTAAATTGCAAGTAAAGCCAAATATAGATGAGACCATCTATATAAAGGGAGTAACTGCGAATGTGTCTTCAAAGGGCGCATATATTGAGTCTAAAAGCAAACCATCTGTAGGCAGTGTTGGAACTATCGAGTTCATACTACCAGATGAAACGGCGCCGATGATAGCAGGTGAAATTAGCTGGACCACAGATAATGGATTCGGATTCGAGTTTGAAAGGGAACATGTTTGGATTATGGGATTAAGATAGGCAATGAACTCAAAAAAGCTTCTGCAACAAAAAAACATAACAATTACAGCAACCTACGCCATCTAAACTAATTTTTGTAAACAAAACCGACACTTTTATTTTGAAATACTATGTTTTTGTTTTATTTTTTGTATATTCTGTTAAACAAATTTCACGATTAGCCTTTTATATCTGTGACTTAAACTTGGTCGCTGTATTTTCTCCCCTCAACTTTCTGTACGACAGAAAACATTACAATTCAAACAAGCCCGCGGGCAAGCAACGCATATGCCTTTATTTCTAGCCACTTAGAGCACTTGGCATGCATATCGCATATTTAAAAAGCTTACGCACAAGAAATTATACGCAAAGTGAGAATATACATAATTAAGAGGCCTACAAATGAGGACGTTTTATTTGGCTACTTTACTAGTGGTCGCATATATTGAACCGCTGCTAATCTGTGTTGCTGGGACAATGCTGGTGGCTGCTCTATTATTACTGCCAAATGTAATAAAACAGAGCAAATCAGCCTAGCTTAAAAATTTACACTAGCCAGACAAGCGAGTTTAATACAAAAGAATTGAGTGGTTGCCTAGTATGAAATAGTTGCTGTACGCGGCAACTATTTAATGACTTGGGGTTACTATATTTAAAACTGGAAGTAGATGAATGGTGCATTATCTCCCATGATGAGCATCACAGCAAAAATAAATAATGAGATCAACGCACCCTGTAAAAAACCATTAGCTTCTACAAACCTTTTGGAAATGAGATCTTTTAAGCTTAACGGGGAAAGGTGCAAGAAGTAACCCACCAGCAGTGGGAGTAAAAAATGTACTCCAACCCCGTCCAACCCCTCTGCAAAGGTTATGATACGCCACAGGACCACCTTAACCGTTTGCAAATCTTTGGCTCGGAATAATACCCACCCCAATAAAACAATGTGAAAGGTCAGCAATCTACGAGCTAGAATTGCCATGTGAGAGTTTCCAACTTTTTTTAAATTTATCCAGCGCCCGAGGAAGCGCTCAGCCACAAGAAAAAAGCCGTGAGCCCCGCCCCACAAGACAAAGTTCCAAGCAGCACCATGCCAGAGCCCGCCAAGGAGCATAGTGACCATAAGGTTGATATACGTCCTTACTCTCCCCTTCCTGTTACCACCCATAGATATGTAGAGGTAGTCGCGGAGCCACGTAGAAAGAGAGATATGCCATCGTCTCCAGAAGTCCGTTACCGAGGTCGCCATATATGGCCTGTTAAAGTTAACCGGCAACCTAAATCCCAGGACCCTTGCGCAACCAATCGCTATGTCACTGTACCCTGAAAAATCGCAGTATATCTGCATTGCATAACCATAAGTCGCCAGCAGAAGTGTTACGCCGGAGAAACTCCCGGGATAAGAGTACGCTTGGTCCACGAGTGCCGCTGCCAGGGCATCTCCAATGAGGACCTTTTTAAAGAGCCCCTGAATAATCTGCGCGGCACCTGACATCGCCTCCTTATCTGAGAACCGCCACACTTTCTCCAGCTGCGGCAAAAAGTCTCGGGCGCGCACTATCGGACCTGCAACGAGCTGTGGGAAAAAAGCTACATACGTAGCGAAATGCAGAAAATTCTTCTTCGGCCTCAGTTCACCCCGGTATATATCAAATGTGTAGCTTAATGTTTGGAAGGTATAGAAAGATATCCCCACCGGGAGGATTATGTTCCAGTGCGGCAGTGGTAAAGTTAGCCCTATCCCGCTAAAAAAGGAGGCAATGTTTTCAGCGAAGAAATTATAGTATTTGAAAACTGCTAGGCACCCAATATTTCCTGTCAAGCTTACTGCAAGCCAACGCTTCCTTACCGTAATCGATTCGGAAATATAAATCCTCCACCCGACTGTGTAGTCAAGGCATATAGAGAAGAGTATTAGGAAGAGAAACTTCCAGTTCCAACACATGTAGAAGTAGCAGCTAGCAATAAAGAGGAAAAAGACTCGCCACTCACCCTTTTCTCTGAGTAAAAGCGAGACCAATATGACAGCAATAAAAAAGACTAGAAATTCGAAGCTGTTAAAAAGCACTAGTCGCCCCCGCCTTCGACCTTAGAAAGCAAACCAAGCGCGGTTAGTTCCTCGGCCAGTATTTTGGCCGCTATTCTGTGACCTTCTCTGGAAAAGTGTATCGAATCTATGAAAAGTTCTTCGCCACCGTCCATTAGTTCCGCTAAATCAATAAGGGGGACATTAGCATTTTTTGAAATATCTCTTATTACACCGTTCAGGGTGTCTTGCGCTTGGTAAAAGCCACTAAGGCCTAGTCCCCAGGAAACCCCGCCAAAGAGTTTCTCCTGTTCGGATAGAGGCTGGTCCCTTCTGAATGCCTGCGGCTCTGTAACGAGAATCGGGATGACACCGTGCGCCCTAACCGAATCTACAAGCTCACGATAATCCTTCATGAATACAGAACGCCCTTCCTCCACGGGAAAGGACTTGAAGCGCGCCCCTGCAACCTCAGGTCGCAATGATTTGAAACGATCTCTAAAGGCATTGTAAAGAACGCTGTATCGGGGAATCAATTGAGAGAGAACACTCAAAGAGCTTTCTTCGCCAGAGGGGGCAGCTCCCCCCTTCATTACTCTCCCAATATCATTTACTACAGCGTATATAACTGCTATGTCAGGCTGGTAATCGGCGAGTCGCCCTTCAAAATCGAGACGAAGAGTCACCGAAGTCCACCCTGGGCAGCCTGCATTTATAACATCGATTTCCTTTCCCGGAACCATTTTCCTGAGTTCTCTCTCAAGTACGCTAGGGAAAACGTCCCTGTCGCTTATTGTTGTGCCTCCGCCAAAGACCACGCTACTCCCCATGCAAACGAGTCTAAGTGAACATTCTTTAGGGGTTTCGGTGAAACTCTCTCCGCGACGTCCGTGCTCGTTGATGGAGATGGTGCCTAAAGCCCCCTCTCTCTTATAGTTGGGGAGGAGGACCTTTCCTAAAACCGGGTCTGGGATCATATAGGTTGCGCGAGCTTCCCCGAAGCGATTTACAGCTCGCACTTGCATTGCAACTTCCATTAGGGAGAAGCTTAATATAACGAAGAGAAGTGCCTGAAAGGTCTTGCTCCTGAACATCGTAACCTTTTCACACTAGGGGTTTTGTCAGATTTAACCCCGCTACTATTTGACGTCAACCTTGAGGTTGTGCTTTCTCATGAGGTCATAAAGGGAGGGGCGGCTGACCCCGAGCGCCTCTGCCACCTTGGACATATTGCCACCGTGCTTCTCGAGGTATTTGGAGACAAGGTTTATCTCGAGTCGCGCGCGCGCTTCTTTTAGGGTCACCCCCTCATCGTAGAAGGTTTCCTTATCCATAGCATCGGGGAAGCCCAAATCTCCAGGCTGGACTATCTTGCCGTTAGCCATTATCACCGCGCGCTTGACCTTGTTCTCCAGCTCGCGGACGTTACCCGGCCAATCGTGGCCCTGGATCGCCTCGATGGCCCTCGAACTGAAGCCACGAAGATTCTTTTTGTAAGTCCTTGAGAAGTTGTGGAGGAAGTAGTTTGAGAGCAGGAGGATGTCATCTCCGCGATCCCTTAGCGGAGGCAGTTCGATTGTGATCACACCAATTCTGTAATAGAGGTCCTCGCGTAGCCGCCCATCGGCAATTGCCTCATTTATGTCTATATTGGTGGCCGTTATAACCCTAGCGTCTGCTTTAATCGTCTCGCGTCCACCCACGCGCTGAATCTCGCCCTCCTGAAGAAACCTTAGAACCTTTACCTGCAGGGTTGGGGACATCTCCCCAATCTCGTCGAGAAATAGGGTCCCTTTGGCGGCGTACTCAACCTTGCCCAAAACTCGGGATTGCGCGCCTGTGAAAGCTCCCTTTTCATGACCAAAGAGCTCCGACTCAAGTAGGTTTTCGGGGATCGCCCCACAGTTAATCGGGACAAAGTCCTCCTCAAGGCGGAGGCTTTTACTGTGGATCGCCCTCGCCACTAGCTCCTTTCCGGTGCCACTCTCGCCGAGGATCAGGACGGGGATGTCGTTTGGAGCGATCTTCTCTATGGTCTTGAAGACATCCTGCATCCTTGTGCACTGCCCCACCATTTTTCCTACGGTCACCGCTTTGCTAGCTGAGGCCGCGTAACGGCGGTTTTCCTCCTCAAGGTTGGCTAACTGGAAAGCTCGCTCTAAGATCACCTTTAGCTCGCCCAGGTCTATCGGTTTGGAAAAAAAGTCGTACGCCCCCATGGAAATAGCCTTGAAGGCGTTCTCCTTCTCACCCTTGCCCGTGATAACGATCACCTTTGTGGAGGGCTCGATGGAGAGAACCTCTCCAAGGAAATGAAAACCCTCTTCAACCCCGTCTGGGTCCGGGGGGAGACCAAGGTCTAGGGTAATCACCTTCGGAGGGCTTTTTTTTACATGCCGGAGAGCCTCCTCCGCGTTCTTAGCCGTGGTTACCTTGTAAGCTTTTTTAAGACCCCAAGACAACTGCTTTAGGATCTCGTTGTTGTCGTCGACTATCAGCAATCTATTATCCATCATCGCACCCGTTGGATGTCACGCAGGCGAGGTCCGTTATCCATCGGCTGAAACCTCTGTGAGGGGCAGCCGAACGGTGAAAATGCTGCCTCGCCCCTCTTCACTATGCACCGAGATGGTACCGCCGTGCGAGTAAATAATCTGTCGACTCTGGAAGAGCCCTATGCCAAACCCTTTCTTTTTGGTTGTAGAAAAAGGTTTAAAAAGCTCCCTCTCG
>PKTU01000154.1 GCA_002869005.1 Deltaproteobacteria bacterium | reverse complement strand
GGGTGAAGGATTCGAACCCTCACAGACGGGACCAGAACCCGTAGTCCTACCGTTAGACGAACCCCCATCAATGGAGGAGGTAGTTATAGAGGAGGCTGGAGGCGCTGTCAAGGCGCTTTTTGAGGGTTTTTCAAAAAAATGGGGACCCCTATTGCGGCTAATTACCCTCAATTGAAAACAATCCCCGCGTAGCCCACCACGCTCGTAAAATCTCCGCTGGATTTTCCTGATGTTTCATAGGCTATACGCTCGGCGACCCTCACCCCGAGCCACCTTGCCGCGTGTAACATCACGGCGGCGGGAATCACTCCGCACATCGTTATCCCCTCTCTTGCGACAACCGTCAGGAGCCCCTCGGGGTCGAGCTTTTCCAGCTGTTCGATGGCGAGGGCATCACGAGCTACGGCCTCCTCGTGAGGCAGGTAATGGCTCATGTCGCTTGACACGACAATGAGCACAGGATTAGCTCTGGTTTTAATCGCCTCCGCTATTATCCTTCCTGCCTTCTCGATCTTTGAAGGCTCCCTGATGCTAAGGGCTATTGGGACTACTTTGAGGTTATGTTGAAGCGTCTGTAGAAAGGGTAGCATCACCTCTATGGAGTGTTCGCGCTGATGGGCGAGGTCATCACGTGTGAAGAGCGGGTCCGCGTCTATGATGACCTTGGCAAGCTCCTCATCGACGGGCACCTCACCCAACGGGGTTGCCCAACTCCCCCGCGCCGATACGGCGGCGTTGTCGCCCATTCCCGTATGGTTTGGGCCTAGCAATATCACCGTCTCCGGTATCTCCACAAAGGAGAAAACCTTTCCGGCTACACGCCCGGAGTAAAAATATCCTGCGTGTGGGGCGATTACGCTTATCGCCCGGCGCTTTATATCGCGCCTCTCAAGGAGCTCTGTAACAGCATTGCGAAGGTCCACCCTGTCTGCGGGATAAAAAGATCCCGCGGCTACCGGCTGACGCACCATCTCAAGCTCCTTTCACCAAAAGAGAGTGAAAATGTAAATATCAACGCTGCTTATCTACTTCATCCAAAACATCAAATAGTTTTTCTATATCACTTTCATTATTAAAGAAATGAGTCGACACTCTCACACCGCCTCCGCGTGGCGCGACGAAGACCCCCTCTTTTAAAAGCTCGGAGGATACCAACTCCGGAGCCCTCTTAACGGAGATGGTCACAATAGGGGTCGCCTCTCCCATTTCACGCGGCGAGAGCAGGTTGTAGCCGCGCTTTACAGCCGCCTCGGCAACAAGAGAGGAGAGCTCTAGCGCCCGCGTCCTAATGCGCTCGATGCCAACCTCCAACAACAGATCAAGTGCCGCCCCCAGCCCGTGGACCAGGGTGACAGCCTGACTTCCCGCTTCATACCGGGCGGCATCTTCCCGGAAATTAAAATCTTCCATTTCAAATTTTAGCGGATTGGCGACGGAATTCCACCCCACTTCAATTGGTTCTATAATTTGCCTCGCCTCTTTGGAGATATAAAAGAGCCCTATCCCCTCGGTACCCAGCAGCCATTTATGCGAATCGGCGCTGAGGGCCTGTATCCCGAAGCGCTCCGGCTCAATCGTATCCCAGCCCAGCCGCTGTATGCCGTCTACGAAAAAGAAGATTCCGCGCTCGCGGCACAACTCGCCCAGCATTGCGAGGTCGTTGGCAAAACCATTGCCGTACTCGACGGCGGAGACGGAGAGCACCCTCACGCGCTTCAATGATAGCGCCTCTCTGAAATCCTCAGCGAGAAGGCGGCCACCCTTTACGGGTACCCGTATGACCTCCACTCCACGGCGCTTGAGGTTTAACCAGGGGTATATGTTGGCCGGAAACTCACCCTCGGGCACCACCACCCGGTCCCCCTCCCTCCAAGGGAACCCCTGAGCTACAAAGGATATGCCCTCAGAGGTGTTCTTTACGAAAGCGACATCGGCGGCAGCAACATCGAGGTATTCCGCAGCGCGGCGGCGCACCCTCTCGGCGCCCTTGAACAGCTTGCCGTAGCGCGATGCCCCGTATTCCCGGCATTCGGCAAGCACCTCCGATATGGCGCGCTCCACCGGCGACGGCATCGGCGCGACACCGGCGTGGTTCAGATATACAAGGTTCTTGGCTGCGGGAAATAGTTCCCGGTAGCTTTCAATAGTCTTCATGAGATACCGTCTTTATTGGAGTTTGCAAATTAAAGATACCACTTAAAGGGGCTCGGCTGAACAGATGAAACTTCTCATAACGGGAGCCGGTGGCTTTATCGGGAAGCCATTGACGGAACACCTATTGCTGCGGGGTCATGAGATATACGCGCTATCACGCAGCGGAGTTGAAATTGGGGGCGCCTTAACCATCAAGGCAGACGCAACCCGCCCCGGAGAATGGATAGAGATCCTGGGTGAGTGCGACGGAGCAGTAAACCTCGCGGGCACTCCAGTCGGAGTAAAGTGGAGCACCCGGACGAAACGCGAAATCAGCGACTCACGAATACTCTCTACCCGCCTCATCGTTGAAAATATCCCAAAAGGCAAAAAGCCCTTCATTTTAATATCGCCCTCGGCGGTCGGCATCTACGGCGATGGCGGAGAAAAGATACTCACCGAAGACGCTCCCATCGGCGGGCCCTTCCTCGCGAACCTCGCGAAAAGTTGGGAGGCGGAAGCATCAAAAGGCGCTGATAAAGGCGCAAGGGTTGTCGTAGCAAGGCTGGGGGTCGTTATCTCAAAGAGCGGCGGCGCCCTCGCCGAGCTGGTGCGAGAGGCAAAAACGCCTAGAAACATACCACGGGGAAGAGGCGATATATGGGTGAGCTGGATAACCCTCGATGACCTCCTCAGAGCGTTTACGGCCTTTATAGAGTCAGAGAGCTACACCGGCGTTTACAACGTCACCTCCCCGAACCCCGTGCGGCAAAGAGAGCTGGTAAACGCAATAGCCGCCTCCCTGGGCCCCGGGCACACGCTGAATCCCCCATCGCCGGCAATCAGGCTCATACTCGGAGAGATGGCGGACCTCGCCCTTTTGGGTCAGCGGGCGGTGCCCCAAAGGCTTCTTTCCGCAGGCTTTAAATTCACCGGCATCGAGCTGGCTGAAACGCTGGGGAATATTCTGTCTTGACGAAGCAGAGGCAGGCTTGTAATATTCCGCCCCTCGGCGCGGAGAGGTGACCGAGTCGGCCGAAGGTGCTCGCCTGCTAAGTGAGTGTACCTCAAAAGGGTACCGAGGGTT
>PKTU01000055.1 GCA_002869005.1 Deltaproteobacteria bacterium | reverse complement strand
GACCCTTACCGCAATATTCACATACCCTGGACATCTCTATATCCTCCAAATTCGGTCTTCTGTAGTCGGGGAGCGGGATATTTACCACAATAGGTTGTGTGGTTGCAAGAAAAATGGATGTATTTCAGTTATTTTTAAAAGGGGTTCCACCAGCGTTTCTTTTCATCTCCGTAGCGGAAGGGGCGCTTCTTCGATTTAAGCTCCCCGAGCTCATCTTCAAGTTCAATGATTCTGGCGTCTTTTTCGCGCAGTTGGGCGCGAAGGTTCTCGTTTTGTTCCTTTAGTTTCTTGATAATGTTCTCTTTAAGGTCGCCGCCGGCTTTCACCTTTTTTTCTAAGGGTTCACTTTCAGTCGCGGCGGATTCATTAGGCGCGGGTTCGTTACTTATGGGAAAATCTTGCGCCTCTTCCTCCTCTCCCTCCGCAGCGCCGCCCCACTCCTGTGAATAGTGCTTCAACCTCAGGAGGATATTGGGTGGTATGCGTAGCTCCTGCATCGGGCCCACATGCCAGTTGCCCTCTGCGACCTTTAGGCAGGGATGCAGTGAGAAGGTGACTGATTCTATGAGGGCGGTGAGGAAGTTTATATCGCCAAAGCGGGCGGGCTTGAACTCCATATCATAGGAGATCGGCTCGGTGGGGATGTCGTATAAAAGAACGCTTATTGTAATCGCGGAGCTGTCATCGCGGCTTAGCTCTATGCCAAGCTCCGCCTCGGCGGCCTTCTGAAGGTCGGGCACCTTGAGAAGAATGTGTGGCTTTCCCGCCGGGTCGAGCTCTCTTATGAAGAGGTTCGCGTCGAGCAGTTTTGCCGCTTTTTCCGTTATCTTTGGCATGCCTTGTCCGCGATTGATTGTGGTGCGCAGGTTTGGCTCCACAAGCGCTCTTTAACGCGCATAGCGACGCGTTATCACTATAGTATCTTTAACCGGGCTCGCCATCAACCCCCGAACTCGTGAGATTGACCGACCTCAAGGATTACCGGCTCAACATCAAGGTGGGCTATGGCTTCAATGAAGGCGTCGGGGCTCTGATCGAGCACTTCGAAGGTGGCGTAATGCATGGGGATGACATGTTTGGGGGCGATAAATTCCACCGCTTTCGCCGCGTCTTTCGCGCCCATCGTGAAGTTGTCGCCGATGGGGAGTATTGCTATGTCGGGGCTTTCGAGCTCGCCGATTAGCTTCATATCGCCGAAGAGGGCCGTGTCGCCCGCGAAGTAAATTCTCTGCCCTCCAAAGTCAATGATGAAGCCGCAGGGGTTGCCGGTGTACTCAGCTCCCTTTCCGATAAAGGCGGAGGAGTGGATAGCGTTGGTCATCTTTACCCGGCCGCATTCGGTTATGCGTTGTCCGCCGTGGTTCATGGGTATGACATGCGCGCCACGGCGCTGGCAGAATCCTGCGAGCTCGAAGGGGGCGACAATGGGAGCCATGTACTTTTTTGATATCTCAATGGCGTCGCCGAGGTGGTCGCCGTGTCCGTGGGTCACGAGTATTACGTCGATCTGCTCGTAGTCCATGGGGTTGGCCTTGGCTGTCGGATTGCCTGTAAACCAAGGGTCGATGAGAATTGAATACTCACCATTTTCGAGGAGGAAGTTTGCGTGTCCGTTGAATGTGATGCGCAGCATGCCGGCCCTTCCGTGCTATAGTATTTGGTAAAGAGGTATCCAGCCATTATAATCAATTCGCCGTTATCTTAAAGAGGCGTATTTTTTTATCTTGACCGTTATGGGGCCATGCGCCAAATTGCCCCGGAAATCAACTTTTAACACCAAGGAGTACCCTGTGTCGCCTGAAGAGTTGTCAAAGATATCCGGTATAGAGCTAGCCCCCTCCCATGAGGGCAGGGTGGTCTACCGCTGCATAGGCTGCGGGGAATCCTTCGAGCTTGAGAACCTCCTCTATACCTGCCCCAGCTGCTCCTCGCTCCTTAGAATAGTGGATGAGAAGTTCGACGAGCTAAAAAAGCGCTCCGGCGAAGAGTGGCGCCGCGTCTTCGACCTCCGCCGCAGCCTCGATATCGACGGGTTAAAGGGGATATTTCTATTTCACGAGCTAATCCTCCCAAGCGTGCCGCTTGAGGACGTCGTCTACCTCGGCGAAGGGCACACCCCGGTCATAAAGGCTAACGGGGAGCTCTCCGAGTGGCTTGGCGAAGAGTTCTCGATTAAGAACGACGGACAGAACCCCTCCGCCTCCTTTAAGGACAGAGGCATGGCCTCTGCAATCTCCTTTCTGAACAATTATATAAAAACCAAAAATCCTGAGCAGGTGCTGGGAATATGCGCCTCCACTGGCGACACCTCAGCCGCAGCGGCGCTCTACCTCTCCCATCTGCCGAAGGACGCGGTGAAATCTGTAGTCCTCCTCCCCAAGGGGAAGGTGACGCCGCAGCAGTTGGCTCAGCCGCTCTCCTCCGGAGCTACTGTTGTGGAGATACCGGGAGTCTTCGACGACTGCATGAAGATTGTGGAGCAACTTGCTGAAAATTATGAGGTATTTCTCCTCAACTCCAAAAACCCAGCGCGTATATGCGGGCAAAAATCCTTCGCTTACGAGACCGCTCAACAGCTAGGGTGGGATACTAAGGGGCTTGTCGTCGCGGTGCCCATCGGCAACGCGGGAAACGTGACCGCGATAATGGAGGGCTTTATAGACCTCAAAAACCTCGGCGTTATAGAGGAGCTGCCCCTTATCCTGGGCGTCCAGTCTCACCACGCCAACCCCGTAGCCAAATGGCGCGACTCAGGCAGCTATGTACCGATGACCGTGGAGCCCTCCGTGGCGCAGGCGGCGATGATAGGTAACCCCGTCTCCTTCCCCAAAGTCCGCGGGCTGGTGGAGGATTACTTCAAAGATAACTTTTGCGCCGTCACGGTAACCGAGCAGGAGATCATGGATACGATGCTCCACGTCAACCGTCACGGGCATGTCGTCTGCACACAGGGAGGCGAGGCGGTAGCCGGGCTTAAACGGGCACTGAAAGAGGGGAGGGTGCCGCGCGGCGCAAGATACGTCACCGACTCCACAAGCCACCAACTGAAATTCGCAGGTTTTCAGGATGATTATTTTGCAGGAAAACTCGAAGAGGGCTTTGGGGTGAGATCCCGTGAAGAGCTGATCAACCGCCCAGTGGGGATGGAGGCCGACGCGGTCAGGATAGCCGCCGGGCTGGGCCTCAAAGCGCGGGCAAAAGGTTAGCCTCAAAGCGGCTGTAAAAAGATGCGCGGACTCT
>PKTU01000119.1 GCA_002869005.1 Deltaproteobacteria bacterium | reverse complement strand
CGAGCATTTCATGAAGGTCATGACCAACGAATGCATGCACTGCGGCGACTGCGCCCTCTTTGACCTCGCCTACCTCTGCCCCATGAGCCAATGCGTCAAGAACCAGCGTAACGGCCCCTGCGGCGGCTCCTACAACGGCTGGTGCGAAGTTTACGAGAACAAGAAGAAGTGTATTTACGTACGCGCCTACGACCGCTTAAAGAGCCACGGCGCAGAGGATGTGCTTGGTGACTACCAGGTGCCCCCGATAAACTTCGACCTCAGGTGGACAGCGTCCTGGCTCAACTTCTTCATGGGCCGTGACCACTCCGCGAAGCGTCTCGGCATCATGCCTCCCGAGAAAAAAGATAAGTAGAGCAAAACAGTTCATATAAAAAGGGAGGCCCTTGGGCCTCCCTTTTTTTGTCCAGTCATAACGCCAAAATTAATCTACCGGGCATTCCACTCATAGCTGTGGGGCCAATTGTCAGCATCGGCGCTAACCGCAGTGTGGCAGATATGGCAGGCAATATACCGATCCGGGTTGGTACCTCCGTGGTGCTCGTAAAATTCGTCCAGCCCCTTCCCTCTTGAGGATGAATGGCAAACGGCGCAGCTGCCGAGGGTCAACGCCTTGCCCTGATACTGCATGGCCTGATAGTTGTCGGATGGCTCCAGGCTCGGAATCATTGCGTGAGGGCTGCCGTGGCATGAAGGACAGGAGATGCCGCCGTGGCCGCGCGCGTTTCGATAAAGCGTAGTTCCGGTATCGACCTCTGCGATTGAGGCGCTGTGGCAGTTGGCGCACTTGGGCTCCTCTACCCAGGGTACGCGCCCACTTGAAATGCTGGACCCGACATTGGCGAGCGAGCCGTGGCAATTTAAGTTGGTGCACCCTCCATCCTCATCGGTATGCGAGATGCTTCTGCTGCACTGAGTCAACTCTCCGGGGTGGCAATCATAGCAGGAGGGCGGCGAATCCACTGACGCGTGGAAGCTGTGAACCGCCTGACTCAGATAAGTTGCGCCGCTTACCATGCTTTGCCCCAGTCCGGGGCTGACGTGGCAACCTGTTTCGCCATTGGCGCAAAGAAGCGGGGCGGCGGCGGCAAGGGAGGTGGACTCCTCTTCGTCATGTTTGGCGATGATATCCGCGAAGGGGTCCGCGCCATGGCATTTGCCGCAGTCGATCTCATCCGAGGTGGGCACGGTGGCCTTTGTGGTTGCAACCACTATACCCCCGCTGTCTTTTACCTTAACCTCGATGACCTGATAGGGATTCCACATTCCATCATCATCAACTGGCACCACGGGAATGCCGTCCACCTGGAAATGGTCACCCTCCGCCCTCATCGTGCCGCTCAGGGTGGAGCCTGTCAGACCTACGTCGTTTGCGAGGTTGACGCCGAACAGCTTCATCGCGTTATCCCAAAACTGGCCGTAGAGCCCCTTATCACTGGAGGAGGTATTGTTGACCAGCGAATACTCCACTGTATACCCAGCCGTTACAATCTTTGGCGGATTCCCACGCTCAACCACCTGCGCCCAAACGGTATTGTAGGGTGGCAGGATCACCGCCTTGTCATAGCTGGGGTTTAAACAATGCATGCCGAGGTCGTTCCAGGCGAAGACGACAACATCATCGCCGCTGGTCGAGATGCCGCCACCGCCCTCGCTATCGCCCCCGCCACCAGAACCGCAACCAGCCAATGCCGCAACCAATCCACCGATGAGCACCATTTTCTTTATCTTTTTCATGGCATCTCCTTTCATGGAATGAATATAGTCGCGAATTTCAATACCACAAACCGCGCATTCAAATTATCCGGGAATCCACCTCTAGAGAGAGGCTTGGGCACAAAAAAAGGGGCCGGAGATAAACCGGCCCCTCAACCTTTATTTTTAGGCCCTATTAAAGGGCGTGGTCTTCGGCGGCGCTAAGGAGCGGTCACCGTGAAGTAGCCGTCGAAAGCCTCCGAGGCGGAATCGGTATTTGAGCGCACGCCCGCCTTCTCTCTGAAACCAACGATCCTTACGAGATAATTTCCCGCATCGAGGCCCGTTAGCTGGTAGGTATTGGTGCCGGTTTCCGCCACAAGGGTGACTCTCGAAACCTCCCCACCCATCTCGTCGTAGCACACTACGTCATACTGCTTTGATGCGCCGTTAAGGAGCCAGTTGACTATGGCGCCACCGGGGGTAGGCGTAATGGATTCTATGACTATCTTGTTTGGCGCGTAGAGGTCTAGCTGAACATCGGCGTCCACTACGGTTACTTCGCCTCCCTGCATAAGCGCCGTTACGCCGTCGACCTCAGCGCTATCGATTACCGCGTAGCCGTCCGAGATAGCCGCGCCGTAGACTTCATAAGCCGCCGCGCCAAGATAGGTTCCCGGCGCGATGCCGCTATAGCTGTAGCTCCAGGGGGCGACAGTGTCGATTACCGTTGCTGTGCCGGGGATGTAGAGGCCGGTGAGACCATCGAGTAGCGCCATATTCATCGGCCCATGGTCCAAATCGGTGGTTATTGTGCCGGAGAGGGTGTAGAGCATCGCGTTTTCGATGGCGTAGATGTCATCCACGGCCGTTGAGTTCTCTGCGGTAACCGTTACCCCGGTGACGGTCTCGAAGTCGTAACCGGGCTTGACACCGCTGACCTCAACCGTTCCCGGCATGACGTTGTATATTATGTAATAGCCATCAGGCCCGCTAACGCCGCCGTAGGCCGCCATTATGGTGGAGTCGTAAACGGTTACGAGTACATCCGCCAGTGGGGTCGTGGTGTCATAATCATAGACGTACCCGGAGAGAGCGCCGGTGCCCGCCGCAAGGCAAGCGGATTCGTCGGTAGTCCCGTCGCAATCATCATCCTTCGAGTTTCCGCAAACCTCGTAGTTGCCCGGGAATACCGTCGGGTCCAAATCGTTACAATCGCCCTCGCAGGTTGAAACGCCGTCGCCGTCCTGGTCGAATTCGTCAAAAGTCTGCGGGTTGCAATCGTTATCCAGCCCGTCGCAGGTAATTTCATTGAGACTGTAGTAAATGGACCATTCAAAATAATCGGGCTCCTGCCAACCATCTGCGCCGCCGCATACCTGCACCGCGCCGGAGCATACCCCCGCCTGCATATCGGCAAATGGGGCGTTCAGGTTATTATCAATTTCGCCGTCACAGTCGTTGTCCAGCCCGTCACAGATTCCTTCAAAGAGCTGGAAATCACTGCTGTAGAGAGCGTAATCGGGCTCCTGCCATCCATCCACGCCGCCGCATACCTGCACCGCGCCAGAGCAT
>PKTU01000036.1 GCA_002869005.1 Deltaproteobacteria bacterium | reverse complement strand
CTACGGTAACGGTACCCGCGTGACAGTTTGAGCAGGTAACGCCTGCCGCCAAGTGCGCGGTGTGGTTATTACTAGCAATCTGGGTACCTGCGTCGATGCCGTTATGGCATGTGTTACAGGCAAGATCATTGGTATCCCAGTTGGAGTCGTTCCAGGTAATAGCAGAAAAAATGCCTGCACCATTTGAGTGACAGTAAATATTGCTGCACTCATGTGTGCCGGTATTGTAAGCGGGTACGTTGCCGGGCCATGTGGCTGTACCGTCGCCGGTGCCGTCTGTAAAGTCTACAGACTGATAGGTTGGGGAGGCATCGTTGTGGCCGGGACTATTGGTGTAATTGGCATGACAATCCTGGCACTCGGCTCCTGCGCCATTTACATGCTTGTCATGGGGAGTCTTGGATTCATCAAAGGTCGAATAGCCCGCGGCGGTGGTTACAGCATTTACCGGGGGCTGACCGTGACAGCTTGTACATGACTGGGAAGCAGACCATGTCCCGGCTCCGTCCAAATGGTTGTGGCAGCTTAGGCAGTCGGAGCCCACGGCCTGGTCCCCACCGGTGTGGTTGCCGCTTTCCATAAGGCCGGAGCCATCACCTACATATAACGGATAAAGAGCATCGTCGTTGTAGATTATTCCCTGATGGCATTCTGCGTTGTCGCAGAAACCCTTGCCATCTGCACGGAAAGAGTCGGTAACAGCGTCCTGGAATCTAACCGCTTCGTAGGATGTGCCACCGCCATCACCGTAGACAGGGTTCCCGGCAGAGTCGACCTGCGGGATCTGTCGGCGGAGCATCTTTATGTTCCTAATGAGTCCATCACCATCACCAAGGTCTGCCGAAACACCTACTCCGTGAGGCTCGTGGCAATCGTTGCATCCCGCATATCCGTTGGAGGTGCCGTGGGCTGACATCCCATCGTAGCTCTGGTGGCAGCTGGCGCAGATGGAAAAAGCATTGTTGTAGGGACTCTCTTGGCGAATGCTCGACTGCACACTGGCATCTTCAGGAAGGTTGAAGCGCATCGGGTTGGTGGGAGTGTCAACTGCAAAAGAGTGGGCCACGGTTGCATCATGGCAAGCTATACAATTATAAGCTATACCGCTCTTGCCGTGTCCGTCCTGCGCATAAGGACTAGCAGCACCGTTGTCATCAATGCTGTGACATCCGCCACAGGCAGACGGGGCTATCAGGCTCTCGGCCCCCGTCGTATCCCCGTCAGTCTGGAGAACTATCAGAGAATAACCGCCATCACTTTTATGAGTTGCATGGCAATCACTGCAAAGGGACGCTGTGTTGCCGCTCGTGCCCAAAGTAATACTATCTGTAAAACCGTGCTGGTCACGAGCAGAGTGCCCGTCGCTATAAACTTCATCCGTGCCATCGGAGTCATGACAGGTGGTGGCAGAACACATCGAGTTATCGACAGATGGCAGGCTGGCATTTTCAACCAGGTTATCTTCTAAAAGAGTGGCGTTGTCGTCATAAGAATTAACAAAATGGATCGTTGCACCAGCAGAAGAGACATAGTCATCAAGGCCCGTATGGCAATCTACACAATCAAATGTTGTGAGACTCCCGCTACCACCAAAACTTGAATACAGACTTACAGGGTGTTTGGAATTTACCCCTGTATCGAAGTGGTCCTCGACCGCCTTCATCTCTGTGGCTCCGGCCCTACCGGCACGGTGGCAAAACAGGCAAGGTAGCTGGGTACCCTGGGGCCAGTCCGTGCCAGGGTTCCCACCATTTGCTGAAATCAGAAACGCATCCTTTTTAATCAGCTTCGTCCCGACGAAGACCGACGCGCGGCTAAGCGAGTGGCACTCTTGACAGGCAGTACCTACCGGCGCATGTGCCGCCGTCGCTAGCGTTGGTATCAGGAAAAATAGCGCGGCGATGAGTACCGTTGCTAACTTTGCCCGAGAAATTTTAGAAGCTGACATGGGATCTTCCTCCATAACGTTTTTGTCCCAAAGGGGCACCGGCCACGGACAAATTCCGGGCGGGCCGCCAAATACCCTTTAATATCAAATATTTACAGAGAAGTATGTGCACATCGGCACATGCTCCTAACAGACTACATAGATTATTACTAGAATTTTACCGATACTAATACAAAAGCAGATAAAAAAATTTTGCTGAATACATAAATTTTTTACAGTGAAAATTTAGCAATATAAAAAAGGAGCCTCCGCCAGGAGACTCCTTTAATGCCTATACTTTTATGAACCAACGGCTAATCAGTAGCGGTAGTAATCAGGTTTATATGGGCCTTCGACGTCAATTCCCAAGTAATCCGCCTGCGCCTTGGTGAGGGTGGTCAATTTTATACCTAGGGCATCCAGATGAAGACGCGCGACCTTTTCATCTAGGGTTTTCGGCAACACGTAGACTTTATTTTCATAATCGCAGTTTTTGGAGAAAAGCTCAATTTGCGCAAGCACCTGATTCGTAAAGGAGTTGGACATCACAAAGCTGGGATGGCCGGTGGCGTTGCCGAGGTTCAGCAGACGGCCTTTCGAGAGGAGTATAATCCGTTTGCCGTCAGGCCAGATTATGTGGTCTACCTGCGGCTTAATCTCCTCCCACTCAAGGTCGGCGAGCCCCGCTACATCGATCTCGATGTCGAAATGACCAATATTGCCGACGATGGCATTATTCTTCATCGCGTCCATATGGGAGCGTGTGATTACGTTGTAATTGCCGGTGGTTGTTATGAAGATGTCGCCAAAAGAGGCGGCTTCATCCATAGTTGTTACCTCATAACCCTCCATGGCCGCCTGTAGCGCACAGATGGGGTCAATCTCGGTGACAAAGACTCGCGCGCCCATGTTGCGCATGGACTGGGCACAGCCTTTGCCGACATCACCATACCCGCAGATGACAGCTTTTTTCCCGGCGATCATTACGTCAGTAGCGCGTTTTATGCCATCGAGGAGAGATTCACGACAACCGTAGAGGTTGTCGAATTTGGATTTAGTTACCGAGTCATTGACGTTTATTGCGGGAGCAAGAAGAGAGCCGTCCGCCTCCATGTGGTAGAGCCTGTGCACTCCCGTTGTGGTCTCCTCGGTAATGCCTCTAATATCGGAGAAGAGCTCCGGGTACTTATCGTGGACCACCTGTGTCAGGTCCCCGCCGTCATCGAGGATCATATTTGGCTTCCAGCCATCGGGGCCATGGATAGTCTGCTCGATGCACCAGTAATATTCCTCTTCGGTTTCACCCTTCCAGGCAAAGACCGGGGTACCGGCAGCAGCCAAAGCAGCCGCAGCTTGATCCTGGGTAGAGAAAATATTACAGGAAGACCAGCGCACCTCGGCTCCAAGCGCCTGCAATGTCTCCACCAGAACAGCGGTCTGTATGGTCATGTGGATGCAGCCGGCAATCCTCGCCCCTTCAAGGGGCCTTGAGCTACTAAACTCTCTACGAAGCTGCATGAGGCCGGGCATCTCGACCTCCGCAATATTTATCTCTTTTCTCCCCCACTCGGCCAGGGAGATATCCGCGACTTTATAGTCCGCCATAATAAATTCCTTTTCGCAGCCCAAAGGGCTATTTGGAGCTGTTTTGATACATTAAAGCAAAAGCCCCCTGTGTCGGCAGGGGGCCATACCATACACTGCTCCTAATCTAACCACAAAATAAGATTGGGCAATGGTAAATTTTTCTCTTATCTAGGCCGCGGGCCGCGCCTTTCTCCAGCCTTCGGCAACAAAGCGCTTCTCCCTGCCCATCGCCCATTCCTTGAGCGCCTGAAACTGGGCCAGTCTGTCGTTTTCAAACTTCGCCATGATTATCTCGCGCTCTTTGCCGCGAGTTTGGTTGTCATCAGGGGTCATGCCAACCCATGTCACAAAACCATTGTCAAATACGTTCTCGGCGGTAGCATCGCTCTCGTCCATATTCATCCGTTTGGCGAAAAGCTCCATTACATCTTTGTCCAGCTCCAAAACCCAGCCGTTATCCTCAAGAACCTCTACAGGATCGCCTTCAAGGCTCCCGGAGCACTCGGGGCAATAGAGCCCTTTTACAACCGACTCATCCAAAACCATGCTTCCGAACATCATCTCAGCTGCGTTTTTTCCGCATGAACAGGGTCTTATATAGCTCTGGCACATTGGCAGTCTCCTCTCAATTTTCATCATGACACCCCCTCTAACGGGGATGCTCTAACATTATATACTTAGATTATATAATGCCACAAAGGTTACCGCAATGGTTATAATTAAATTTTCACCCGCCATCCTCAAAGTCCTGAGTTGATTTTTTTGGCAATATCTTCACGCAAAACTTTTTTATCAACCTTCCCCGCCTTTGTCAGCGGAAAGTCTTCCACGAATTCAATTCGTTCCGGTAAATACAAAACGGAGGCGTCAGCCTCCTTCAGCATCTTTATTATGCCTTCGAAAGTAAGCTCCGAGCCGGCCTCGCTAAGGACATAAGCGCAGACGCGTTCACCAAGGTCAGGATCCGGCATAGGCACAGCGGCGGCGGCGGCGACCCCCGGCTGCGAAGTAAGGAGCCGCTCAACCTCCGTGGCGCTTATGCTCTCGCCTCCACGGTTGATCATCTCTTTTGCCCTGCCGACGAGAGAAATCCTCCCTTCGGAATCTATAATCGCAAGGTCGCCGGTGCGAAAATAGCCGCTTTCGGTAAATGCGTCATCGTTTTCATTCGGGCTATCAAGGTATCCGGTGAAGACACCCGGCCCCTTGATTACAAGCTCGCCGGCCTCCCCCTCAGGCGCATCTACCCCATCTACTATAATTGTACGGTAGCTGTCATAGGGACAAGTCGGACGGCCAACCGAGGAACAAACCTTATCAAATGGGTCCTCGCGGCGCGTGATGGTCGTCTGGCCCTCCGTTCCTCCGTAGCCGTTGTAATAGGTGCAGCCAAGAGCGGTTACCCGCTTTACCAGATCAGGTTGGCTCACTGCGCCGCCGGAGTGCATCTTTTTTAAAGAGGAGAGGTCATACTCTCCCAAGCTCTCAAAATTGATAAAACGACTTGCCAGGGTAGGCACCCATACAATAGCGCTGACCCGCTCTGTCTCTATGGCCTTGCAGATACTTTCCATTTCGGGTTTTTCAAGGAAAACCAGCCTGGCGCAAGTTAACACTCCTCCAAGAAACCCCTTGGTAAAAGTAAGATCGTGCCCTAAAGGGCCCGCTAGGAGGCAGGTGTCATCCGAGGTGTAATCCCACGCCATCGAGGCATACTCGACTCCGCATATGAGACTGTTGTGGGTTCTGGGCACTACTTTGGGAAGGCCGGTTGTCCCTCCCGTGGGAGCAAGATGGGCGACATTGAGCGGATCTGGTTTCAATGATGCGAGCTTTTGCGCCTTGTCAGCAGTAAGCGGATTCTTTTCTATCAATTCCTCTAAGGAATTAGCGCCCTCCCCCCCCTTCACTCGAACCCAGAGTACTCTTTTCATCTCCGGGTTTTGCCGCACAACGTCATCAACGATCGGTGCGAAGGCCGTCTTTCCAAAGCGCTCCGGGACTATCCACGCCGTAGCTCCGGTGAGCTTTATCAAGTGGTCTATCTCATGTTGACGATAACGGTCTATTAGAAGGACAGGGATCGCGCCGGCCTTCTGTATTGCAAAATATGCAATGACGAACTCGTTCCAGTTGGGCAACTGCAAGAGCACCCGCTCTCCCGGCGTCACACCCATCTCCGACAAACCGAGCGCCAAACTGGATGAAAGCTGAGCGGCTTCTCTAAAGGTCATGCGCGAACGCTGGTCCACAAAGCCGACCCTATCGGCGTAGATGTCGGCGGCCCTGTCAACAAGCTCTCCAAGCGTTAGCCCGCGCCACCAATTATTCTTGTAGAAAAGCTCCACGTCTTCCGCTTTGTATGGTGTGAACCCAGAGAGATTTTGGCCCATAGATTTTTTCTCCTTTGACAAATACGCCGACTTTGGATAATTATATCAATATTGACATAGTTAATGTCAACATATTTACGAAAGGTTGCAATATGCCCGCGAAAGACAAGGGGCTGGCGCTAAAAACATTTATAAAACTTATGAGAGCAAGTGCCTCTATCTCGGCAAGATCCCATAGACCTCTAGCTGATGAGGGTGTTAGCGAAAGCCAGTTCGGCGTGCTTGAGGCGCTCTACCAGTTGGGCCCCCTTTGCCGCAGAGACCTCATTGAGAAGATCTTAAAAACCGGTGGAAACATCACTTTGGTCGTAGACAACCTTGAGAAACACGGCCTCGTCGAGCGTACACGAAGCAGCGCAGATCGAAGAAGGGTTACAATTGCGCTCACCCCCAAGGGACGGGAGGTTATAGAGCGCGTCTACCCAAAGATCGAAGAATCGATTTCAAGGGAGATGTCCATACTTAAAAGCGAAGAGATGGAGACCCTCTCCGCTCTATTGAAAAAGGTCGGGCTCGGCGAACACCGGGCAGGATAGGATTTTAAAATGTCATCAAAACCGACGAAGTGGGTTTCACTAACCATAAATGGCGATAACAGAGAATTCGCAATCGGAGGCAGAGCGGGAGAGCTCCCCCCCTCGGAAACCCTTGCAGACACTCTGCGCGAAAGACTTGGACTTACCGGGACAAAAGTCGGCTGCGACCGCGGCTCTTGCTGTTCTTGCACTGTCCTCATAAATGGCGCCCCCTCTCTCTCCTGCATGACGTTGACGGTGGAATGCGATGGGGCCTCGGTAATTACAATTGAGGGTTTACCGGACCCCCTAACCGGAGCACTCGACCCATTGCAGCAGGCGTTTATCGACCACACGGCATACCAGTGCGGTTTTTGCACGCCCGGAATGATCATGGCGGCCAAAGCGCTCCTAACGGCCAACCCCTCTCCTGCCGAGTCGGAGATAAAAAGTGCGCTGGGAGGCCATTACTGCCGCTGCATCAGCCATTATCATGTGATTGACGCGGTCGCTGACGCTGCGGGGAGGAAAAGCTGATGGAGCGCACTAAGGAGTTTCGCCACATCGGCAAGGCAACCCCGCGAAAGGAGGGGCGGCAGATAGTTACCGGCGCGGTAAAATATATAGACGACTTAACCTTGCCCGGCATGCTCTATGGGAAGGTATTAAGGAGCCCGCACGCCCACGCGCTGATAAATAAAATCGACACGACGAAAGCGGAGCGGGCTGCCGGGGTAAAAGCGGTCCTGACCCACGAGAACGCCCCCGATTGGAAGTTCGGTATTCCAAGAGTAGTAGCGCTTTTAGACAAAAAGGTCCGCTACGCCGGAGACGCTGTGGCAATCGTGGCAGCTGAAAGCGAGGAGCTTGCCCTCGCGGCGCTGGAGCTTATTGAGGTCGAATATGAGCCTCTTAAAGCCGTCTACGATATTGATGAGGCCACGGCTGAGGGCGCGCCTGACCTATATGAAGAGTTTCCCGGCAACCTTCTGCCGACCCAGAGCATAGCTTTTGGCCCCAACACATTAAAAGAGGTTGTGCTCGGCGACGTTGAGCGCGGCTTCGCCGAGGCGGATCTCATCTACGAAGCTAACACCTCTTACGACAACATCCCAAATCCACTACCAATAGAGCCCCCCGGGGTCATAGCAAGGTGGGATAGTCCCAACGAGCTTACGGTCTGGTCCGCCAGCCAGAGCGTAAGCTGGCACCGCTTTATGATGATGGGGAAGATGGGTTTCCCCGAGATACGCTCCATCGGCACTCAGTGCGGGGGGAGCTTCGGCTCCAAGAACCATTCACCCCAGCCCTTCTTCTACGCGGCCGCGCTTGCCAAGGCGACGGGCGCGCCCGTAAAGATGCTTTATTCAAAGGAAGAGCATTTCGGTGCCTTCGTCCTCCGTCTTGGGTCGAGGTTCACTGGCAAAATAGGACTTAAACGTGACGGCACAGTCACCGCTATCGAGGGTGAATGGCTCGTCGATACAGGCGCCTTTTCCGACCAGGCCCAGACCCAGATTGCCGTTGGGTTGGGCGAACTCCAGCTGGTTATCCGCTGTCAAAACTGGAGGGTCATCCCAAAGGTAATATGCACCAACCGGGCCCCTTCAGGAATAGTGCGGGGTTTTGGCGGGCAGGAGCTCGAAAGCTCAATACTCCCCGTTTTCATGGAGGCCATATCAAAAGAGGGGCTCGACCCCGTCGATTTTTTAAAAAACAACTTCGTGAAACCCGGCGAGGGGTACCTCTGGAGGGAGGGCAACTGGTGGGTCTGCAGGGGGCAGGACTACGCCAAAGCGGTTGAAGAGGGCGCCAAGGCTTTTGGCTGGGACGAGAAGTGGAAAGGGTGGCTGACTCCCTCATCCACGGATGGGCATAAACGCCGTGGAATAGGCGTCGGGGTCCATGGAAACGCAGATGTCGGCGAGGATGAATCGGAGGCTTATGTCAGGCTCACCCCCGACGGCGGCGCCGTGATACATGCAAATGTAGCGGAGTCCGGCATGGGGCAGCGAAGCAGCCTCATAAAGATGGTCGCCGAGACGTTGAACCTCCCTCTTGAGAAGGTTACGATGACCGAACCGGACACCATGGTGGCCCCCTTCGAGTTTGGCCTCACAGGGTCTAGAGGCACCTGGGCGGTTGGCACGGCGGTAATTACGGCAGCGGAGGATGCGCTTAAGAAGCTTCATGAACTGGCCGCTCCGCGTCTGGGGGTGAAGGCGGAGGAGCTCGAATCCGAGAACGGCATTATAAGGGTCAAAGGCTCCGACGCCGCGCAGATCTCTTGGCGTAAAGTTATTGGCGTATTCCATACCGTAACGGGTCATGGTTTCTTTGAACCCGACTTCTCCATGCCGAACTTCATGATGCTCTTCGTGGAGGTAGAGGTTGACACAGGCACTGGACAGGTGACCTTGGAGCGGGTAGTCGCTGCGACGGACGCCGGGCGGATAATCGACCCCCCATCTCTCGATGGTCAGATATACGGCGCCCTCGGCGCCGCCGGACTCGACACGGCAATATTTGAGGAGACGGTTATCGACAAGCGCACAGGCCGCAACCTCAACATGAACATGATTGATTATAAATGGCGGACATTCGAGGAGTTGCCGGTATTTGACAACGTTATCCTCGAAAACCCGCTACCAAGCCACCGCTTCGGGGCGATAGGTATCGGGGAGATATCAACCTCCCCCGGCCCCGCAGCCGTTCTGATGGCTGTATCAAACGCAATAGGCACCCGGCTGAGCAGCTACCCTCTCGCACCGGAGAAGATATTGGCCGCGGTTAAAAGCGCCGGGGAGGTTAAGTAAGTGAGGTATTTCAGCCATCAAAATGTCGCCACGGCAAGCGACGGCGTAAAAAGCGCTATTGAATGCGAAGGCAAGTCGTGTTTCATCGCCGGAGGCACCGATCTTCTGGGAATCCTAAAGGATGACCTCTTGCCCAGCTACCCCGAAAAAGTGATAAACATCAAGACCATTGAAGGGCTGGGCAATGTCGAGGGGCGCGAAGGCGGGGCGAGGATAGGGGCTCTTGCCAAGCTCTCCGCCCTTGAACGTGACCCCACCATTATTGAACTTTTCCCCGCCCTGGCAGAGTCAGCGGCATCGGTCGCGACTCCGGAGATACGGAACGCTGCCACCCTGGGGGGCAACCTCTGCCAGGATACCAGATGTTGGTACTACCGCTATCCCCACCACATGGGCGGGCGCATGGATTGCCCAAGGAAGGGTTCCGGCCCCTGCCACGCGGTCCTCGGGGACAACCGTTATCACTCAGTCATCGGGGGTAAGCGCTGCTTTGCCCCCTGCCCCTCGGATACCGCAATTGCCCTCGCAGCGCTTGGGGCAACTGTTGAGGTCATCGGGGCGGATGGAGAGAGGAGCCTGCCTGTCGAGGATCTCTACTCTCCAATGGGTAACACGCTGCGGGGGGGCGAGATATTGACCAATGTCGATATTCCCGCTCAACCGAAAGGGAGCGTACAGGGTTTTAAAAAATTCACGGTGAGAAAACCAATCGATTTCGCAATAGTAAGCGTGGGGGCAAGGATAACCGCGTTAGAAGGGAAGGTAAGCGAGGCAAGGATATTTATAGGCGGGGTCGCCCCGGGGCCCTACAGAGACGAGGGGGTTGAGAACTACCTTCGCAGAAAACCACTTGACTCCCAATCAATAGCCACGGCTTCTAAAAAAGCTCTACTTAAAGCCAAACCACTTTCCATGAACGCCTACAAAATAGATATAGCAAGGTCTCTTATCGCAGAGCTCCTGGAGGAATTAACGAGATGACCTAAAAGCACAATTGGGGCAACTTTTCCTTTAGCAACCCGTAGAGCTATTTTAGGCAGGGGATAAATGCTAGAATGGGGTTAATTCTCTCCGCCTAAGGCAGGAGAGATAGCCGGATGGCCGTAAACGCGGAGGAAAAAGTTGAGCTCCAAAGATTGGCTTTATTCATATTGCCCGGAGAAGGTGTGCAGCGCTGAAGAAGCCCTCCAGCACGTAAAGCGCGGCAACAGGGTCTTCCTCGGTACGGGTTGCGGCGAACCCCAGCATCTAATCCGCACGATGGTGGGCGCTCCCGGCCTCCACGACATCCTGCTATATCAGATGCTCTCCTATACCCTGGCGGAGTTCGTGGACGACCCCAACTTCACAAGGAACTTCTCCCTAAAGTTATTCTTTGTCACCAGCGTAATGCGTAAAGCCGCGTTCGAGGGGAAAATAGACTACATCCCCGCCTACCTGTCGCAGATTCCAAGGCTCTTCCGGCACGGGCAGATCGGCCTCGATGTGGCGCTAGTGCAGGTGAGCCCGCCTGATACGTTCGGTTACTGTAGCCTTGGCGTCTCCGTGGACATAACCAAGGCGGGCATGGAGAGCGCTGACATCGTCATTGCTCAGGTCAATGAAAACATGCCTAGGACCTGGGGCAACACGACGGTTCACGTCGATGACATCGATTACTTTGTTTTAAAAGATGAGCCGCTAATAACAGGCACCCCGGAGGCATTCGACCCACACATCCTGGAGAGAATAGGGATGTACGTTTCACAGCTGGTGGACGATGGGGCGACTATACAGATAGGGTTCGGACGACTCCCCCACGGGATAGTGGGCTACCTCAACCAGAAAAATGACCTGGGAGTCCACACACAGCTGGTAACTGAGGGGTTCTTGCCCCTCTTTAAGGACAAGGTGATAACCAACCGCAGAAAAACCCTTTTAAGGGGCAAAACGGTTGCATCACTCTGCATGGGCGGCCAAAACCTTTACGACTACGTAAATGACAACCCGCAGTTCGAGTTTCGCCCATCCGGCTTTGTCTCAGACCCGACAATGATCGCCCTAAACGACAACATGACCGCTATAAGCTCGGCGCTGGAGGTTGACCTCACCGGACAGGTCTGCATGGATTCGCTCGGCTACATGTTCTACAGCGGCATCGGCGATCAGGTCGATTTTCTAAGGGGCAGCGCGATGTCAAAAGGCGGCTTTTCAATAATCGCCCTGCCATCGACCGCGCGCGGGGGCTCACTATCCAGGATCGTCCCGAACCTTAGCCCCGGCGCTGGGGTTGCGACCACCCGCGGCGACGTGAATTTCGTCGTCACAGAGTACGGAATCGCTGAGCTCCAGGGCAAAAGCATATACCAACGCGTCATGGAGCTATCACAGATAGCCCACCCCGATTTCAGGGAGGAGCTCGTCGAGGTCGCAAAAGAGCGCCACTACATCTTCGCCGACCAGCTTCCGCCATCGACCGATGACCTGCTCTTCGTAGAAGAATACAAGAGCATGTACGAGATGCGCGACGGGAAGGTGGTCAAGTTCAGGGCGCTCCTTCCCTCCGACGAGTTCGCTTTCAGAAACTTCTTTTATTCGCTTCAGGAGCAGACCGTATACAACCGCTTCTTTAGAAGGATAAAACTTTTTAGCCACGAACTGGCTCAACAGCAATGGGCCGACCTCGACTACCACGACAACGTATCCCTGGTCGGCATGGCGCGTATAAAGGGTCACAGGGAGATTGTTGCGATTGGCTCCTATGCAAAAGCAGAGGATGGTTATGCGGAAGTTGCCTTTGTCGTCAGGGAGGATTTTCAAAATAAAGGCATCGCCTCATACCTGATCGCTCGCCTCGCGGAAATTGCGAAAAAAAATGGCTTCATAGGTTTTAAGGCGATCGTTCTCGATACAAACGCCTCCATGCTTCACCTCTTTAGAAAAGTGTATCCAAACGCCAGCTACGAACTGCTTCCAAATAAACACTACGATATCGTGATGGATTTCGATGGCAACCCCCCAAAAGAGTTGGAAAGCTGATTTAGCGCCTTTGACCAACGGGGAGGCTAAGTGTTGAGCATTGAGCGCCCGGACTCCTCAAAAGTCTTCGCCCTCATATCCATAGGGATTGTTGCCGCGGCCCTCTTGCTTGGAGGCACGCTGGCGGCCACGAGGTCGCTGCGCCAGGAAGCGCGTGATAAATACTACGCTCAGTACAATCAACAGCAGCTACTGATCGCCAAAGAAGCGTCCAAAACTATAAATGAACAGTTTGAGGCAATCTACGGCAGCCTCAAGCTGTCTCGCCGTCTTCTGGGAGACACCCCTCTTATCCCCTCCAGCAGATCATTCATAAGGGACCAGATGCAGATAGTCCTGGAATCCATGGAGGATACTCCGGTAGTGGAGTACGCCGTCTTCGACATAGGGGGCAAAGTGGTCGGCATGTACCCTGAGGATGAGTTCACAATAGGTCACGACTTCTCCTGGCGAGATTATTACAAGTGGGCGCGCGACGTGGGCAGCGAGGGGAAGAGATACTTGAGCCCCTTCATGGAGATGGTCGGAGGTTTGCTCAAGGGAAAGAAAGCGCTCATAGCCGCAAATGGAATATATGGCGGTGATGGCAAATTCAGAGGAGTGGTTATAGCACTGGTAAATTTCGACGCGATCGTCAACCAACACATTCTACCAATCAGATTGGGTGAAAGCGGCTACGCCTGGTTAATAGATAGCAAGAACAGAAGTATCCTTGTCGACCCAAGGGGAAGGGTCGGTGGGCAAAGCTTTGAAGACGCATTTCTTCCAAAGTGGCCAAAGCTGTACTCCATCGCCATGGAATCGCAAAACGGCAAGCCCGGCAAGGATTGGTACGACTATGAGGACCCCGAAAGCCCCGCCAATATGACCCGCAAGTTGGTTGGTTACTACCCGGTGGAGATCGCGGGCAGCCTTTGGACTCTCGGAGTATGCACGCCTATGAGGGAAGTTGACGCATTGATAGGCTCGGTCCTGAGGCGTCAAAATATTCTGTCATGGATTTCGGTGGCTTCGACCATCATAGGGGCGCTGATACTTGTAGCGTTGCTCTTTATGTGGAATAGAACCCTGACTAGGGAGGTTATTTCCCGGACGGAAGATTTAAAGGACGCGCGAATGCAGCTTGAGAGCACCTTTCAGGAGCTGCTTTCGGCTAAGAAGATGGCTGCGCTTGGACGGCTCTCCATTGGCATAGTCCACGAGATTAGAAACCCGCTCTCCTCGGTCCTCCTCAATATGCAGATTATAAGGCGCAAGCTAGGCGGAGAGGCTGAGCTCGATGACAACTTCGAGATAGTCGAGGAGGAGGTGCAGCGGCTCAACACCCTTCTGGAAGAGGTTATGGGCTTCGCAAGGCCGCCGCAGCTTCGCATCAAGAAGATTGATATAGTCGAACTTATCAGGAAAGTCTCCATTCTTGTAAACCAGCAGCTTGAAGAGGATGGGATAAGGATTGCCCACACCTGGAGCACCGCGCCGGATTACTTTTCCGGAGACATGGAGCAGCTAAAACAGGTCTTTTTGAACCTCATATTAAACGCCGCTGACGCGCTGAAGGAGGTTAAGGGGCTCAAGCTCATAACAGTTCATACCTTGAGCGATGGCGGCAACGTAATTATCACTGTCTCAGATACAGGCAAAGGCATACCTGAGGCGGAGATAGACAAGATATTCGACCCTTTCTATACGACAAAGGCGCAGGGAGGCGGCCTTGGCCTCTCTATAGCGCAAAACGTTATAATACGCCACGGGGGCACCATTGAAGTCAAAAGTCCCCCGAGGAGAGGCGCAAAATTCACCATAAGGCTCCCCCGCAACGGGCCTGCGCTCTCGGAAGAGATCCTATAGATGAAAAAGATCCTGGTAGTCGACGACGACAAAGGCATCCGCAAAACCCTGGAGATGCACCTTTCCCAAGAGGGCTACTCTGTAGAGGTCGCGTCAAACGGAAACGAGGCGCTAACCAAGTTCTCCGGCGCGGATATCATGCTCCTAGACCTGAGAATGCCTGAGATAGATGGCATGGAAGTCCTCTCAAAGGTTAAAGAGGAGCGCCCCTCCATGCCGGTCGTCATAATAACGGCATACGACGATATGGAGACCGCCATAGAAGCTATCCGGCTCGGCGCGGTGGATCTTCTCGGCAAACCACTACAACTTGACCAGCTTGAAGAGGTCCTTGAAAAAGCCTCAGAGCTGGTAGACCTATCATCTGGAGAGGTTACGCTCGGAGACACCCCCGGAGGAGGATACCGGCCAAACGTAATCGTCGGGAGGAGCAGAGCCGTAAAAAACGTCTTCAAGGCGATAGGCTCCGTCTCAGACTCGGAAGTCCCTGTCCTGATTCAGGGCGAAAGCGGCACCGGCAAGGAGTTAGTGGCCCGCGCGGTGCACTTTAGCGGCAAATTCAAAACGAGACCCTTTGTCACAGTCACATGCTCGACACTCTCCCCCTCACTTTTGGAGAGCGAACTTTTCGGCCATGAGAAGGGCGCCTTCACCGGCGCGATAAGAACAAAGCCCGGGAAGTTCGAGCTCGCAAACGGCGGCACCCTCTTCTTGGACGAAATCGGTGAGATATCACCTGACGTGCAGGTGAAGCTACTGCGTTTTTTACAGGAGAAGGAGTTTGAGCGGGTCGGCGGAGTGGAGACTCTAAAATCAGATGTAAGGGTAATAGCGGCGACAAATAGCGACCTTGAGGCGATGCTGGAGGAGGGGACCTTTAGAGAGGACCTTTACTACAGGCTCAGGGTTGTCAGGATCGAGTTGCCGCCGCTTAGGGAGCGCAGGGAAGACATCCCCCTCTTAGTGGAATATTTTCTGGACAAGATAGCTGCCGAAACATCGAAGCCTCCCCTTGCCATCCCCTCCGCCTCGATGGACGATATGGTCAACTACGACTGGCCCGGAAATGTGCGTGAACTTGAGAACGTGCTGAGGCGCGCGGTGGTACTCTCGACGGGCAACGTAATCCACCCCAATGCTTTGGAGCTTGGCTCGTCGGAGGAGGCACAGAAGTTGCCCCTCCTGATTCTCTCCGTACAAGAGGTTGAACGCAGTCACATAAGAAATGTATTGGAGTTTACAGGTTGGCACAAATCCAAGGCAGCGGAGATTTTGAATCTATCCCGCCCGACCCTCGACAAGAGGATCCGCGAGTACGGGCTCAAGCAGCCGGGAAAATAAAAAAATAGGCACGTTCACATGGAAGTACATCCATGCGAACGTGCCCTAGGAGTGTTTACTGAAAGAGGGAGGGGAAGAAGGTAACTATCTGTGGGAATGCCACCAGTGAGGCGGTACCAAGGATGAGCGCCACAAGGAAGGGCATGGCCCCTTTGAATATTGTCTGTAGCGGCACTTCCGTTGCAATTCCCTGTACTACGTAAACGTTTATACCAACAGGTGGTGTTATGACACCCATCTGGGATATCAAAACGATCATGACGCCAAACCAGATGGGGTCATAACCGAGTTCTACGACGATTGGGTAAAAGATGGGGATGGTGAGCATAACCAGCGCCATCGCGTCGATGAAACATCCGCCTATCAGAAAGAGGAGTATTATAAGGCCCATAATTGCCCAAGAGGGCAGGTCCATGCCGCCAATCCACCCGGCCATCTCGAAGGGAATTCGCGTTACAGCGAGGAAATGCCCGAAGAGGGTGGCGCCGGCGATAAGAAAGAGCACCATGCAGGATGTGCGTACCGTCTCGTAGAATGATTTCATCACCCCACGCCAGGTTATCTGCCTGCGCAAGATTGCAAGCGCCAGAATCAGCGCCGCGCCTACCGCACCGGCCTCCGTGGGAGTGAAGACACCCGTCAAGAGGCCCAGCATCACCATGCCGAAGACAGTCAGCGTCTCCCATAGTTCGAAGAGGGCGAGAAGCTTCTCTTTTATTGTGTACTTCTCACCGGCCGGGCCCTCCTCCGGGTACTTCCTGCAGTAGGCCCAGATCGCCGCGCAAAACCATGCCGTCATATATATTGCTGGAACTATGGCGGCTATGAAAAGCTGCCCAATGGACTGCTCTGTCAGTATTCCATAAATTATCATGACGACGCTGGGAGGCATTAGCATGCCCAGGCTTCCGCCTGCGGCCACCGCTCCGGTCGCCAGAGCGTCGCCATACTTGTAACGCTTCATCTCCGGCAACCCGACCACGGCCATAGTCGCGGCAGTAGCCGGGCTCGACCCGCATACCGCGCCGAACGCGGTACAGGCGGCGACCGTTGCCGCTGCGAGTCCGCCCTTGGTGCTGCCAAGCAGCTTATGGGCGCAGTCGTATAACCTTCTGCTTATGCCTGCGTTATAGGCTATCTGACCCATAAGGATAAAGAGCGGTATGACCGTAAGGCCGAAGGATGAGAAAACCGAGTAGATGTCTCGCGCCACCAGATTCAACGCAGCGTTCAAATTTATGACGTACGCAAAACCGGCGAAACCCACCAGCGCCATAGAATAGGCGACCGGCATGGCGGTTATAAATAATAAAAGCAGTATCAGCGTTCCCAGGACGCCGGCGACTACGGGGGTCATGATACTATCTCCTTTAAGGCCGAAAAGATGACTTCATAAATCTGTACCGCCATGAGCACCCAAAAACAGCCGGAGATGACCATAATCACGGGATGCAGGGGAAGTTGAAGAGTCATCGAGACCTCCCCGCTGACCTTCATGTCAAGCGCATAGGAAGCGCACATATATGCGATTACGCCGAAGAGGATGGCGCCCGCGACCCCTGTAAAGATCCGCATCGCCGCCTGCCCCTTCCTGCCAAGGAGCATATAGAGTATCTCGACGCCGACGTGGGCTCCCTGCCTGTGTGCATAAGGCAGGGAAAAACCCAGCGCCAGCGCCGCCAAGAGGACGCCCAGCTCGACAGCGCCGAGGATGGGGTGACCAAAGAAGCGCCCTATTACATCCGCGCAGGTGATCAACATAGTGCCGCCGATGCATACCGCGCTCAAAATCTTGAGAACACCAACCATCCTATCGATAAGCTGGTCAAACATTTGAGAATCCTCTTATCATCTTTATAAGCAAACGTTTCTTTACATGCCGCTGTATTTCTTGATGGCGTTTCGGGCAAGATCAACGATCTTCTTGCCTTCAAAACCCTTGGCATCCATATCTTTTATGTACTCGTCAACTACGGGAGCAACGGCCTTCTTCCAACGCTCAACCTCTTCGGGGGCGAGGGTGACTGACTCCACGCCCTTCTCTTTGGCGAACTCCCTGCCGACGATGTCGATCTTGTCCCAGGTCTCGGCGGTCATTTCGAACCACTCATTATTGATCCCTTCGATGATCTTCTGGTCAGCGGGGTCTATCGAGTTCCAGCGGTCTTTGTTCATTACAACGTAAAAACCGCTTGCGTATGCGACTGCCTGACTCTCGGTGGTGTACTTGATGGTGTCGAAGAGCCTGAAGCCTTTACCGGCCTCATATGGGAAGGTGGCGCCATCTACGACGCCTTTGCTGAGAGCCTGGTAGGTCTCGGGCATCGGCATAGCGACGGGGGTGCCGCCCAAAGCTGAAACGAGCTTTGCGGAGAAACCGGTGGCGCGGAGCTTGAGCCCCTTTAGGTCCTCAAGGGTGCGGACGGGCTTGTCTTTGGTGTGGACAAGGCCGGGGCCGTGAGCGGTTATATACATAACCTTGACGCCGTCAAGCTCATTGGGCTGTAGCGTTTCAAAGACTTCCTTGATCATTTTGGAAGATACGACGCCGCTTGGTGAGCCGAGGGGCAGGTCCGCAACCTCCATGATGGGGAAGCGGCCGCGTGTGTAAGCGAACAGTGACATACCGATGTCGGTGATGCCGTTGAGAACGCCGTCATACATCTGGGAGCCCTTGACAAGCGTCTGGCCGGGGAACATCTGGATCATAATCCTGCCGTCGTTGCGCTTCTCCACTTCCTTAGCCCAGTCCGCCATCAGCTTGCTGTGTACATGGGTGGGTGGGAACATATGGCTATAAGTAAGCTGAAGGGCCGCAAATGACTGCGCGGCGAAGAATGTTGCTACGAACAATACGCAAGTAATTGTAAAAAATCTTTTTGACATTGCATTATCTCCTTTGGCTATGAATGAACGGGATGTAAGCGCCGTGGTATATGCAACTGCAACGCCTGTGCCTTCGATAGATTTGAGCAATAAATTTTTTCAAATACTTGATTTTCAGGGCGTTTCAGCTCAATTTAACTTCTCGTATAAAAAGGAACGCTTCTTCAAAAGGGTTTGATTGTAAAAAACGCGCAAGTGCCGCCAAGCAAATGTAAATAAGCTTTACAATTTCTTTTCCGCAAATGGCGGACATTAAACTCCAAGAGATATCTTTTCGCCTCGACAGATAGCTTCTTTCAGGCAAAGATGGGGTAAAATCAAAGGCACTCGCGTACGGCATAATAATTGCTATACTTTTAAAATTGAGTTCATACTAAAATACTCAACAGCAGCTACACCAACAGGAGTCAGAGATGGACATAATGGCATGCTATGTAAATTCGGAGCTGGGCAATAAGGTTATTGAGGTGGCTACCTCCTATGCGAAAATTCTGGGTGCCAACCTCCATGTCGTCACCTCACTCCCTCAAAAGATAGAGAAAAATCTCCATGACCTCTCCGACCGCGAGACCGCCCAAAAGAAGCTTTTGGAGGTTCAGGAAAAGGTAAAGGCCGAGGGGGTTGAGTGCGTCGTCTCCCTACAGACCGACGACCTCTCGGATGGTGAAAACTTGGTGTCCTACGCAGAGGAGCATCCTATGGAGATGGTTGTGGTAGGGGTCCATAGGGTTTCCAAGGTAGGGAAGCTGATCTTTGGTTCGACTGCTCAACATGTAATTTTGAGCGCGCCTAGCTACGTCTTGTCGGTTAAGGTATAAAAATCACGAGCGGCTGCGGACAATTTACTGCACCATAAGCAATAGAACTTAAAAGGAGGCGTTTTTTTAAACGCCTCCTTTTCATATCCGCGTTACCGCAAATACTCCACGGGTTAAATCATGTTAATAGAGTTCGAGGGCCGTAAACCCAGAATTGGAAATAACGTTTTTATAGCCCCGACAGCGGTGCTCATTGGGGACGTAGAGGTGGGTGACGATTCATCAATCTGGTTTGGCGCGGTGCTTAGAGGGGACCTTGGTCCAATCAGGGTGGGCAAACGCTGCTCCATCCAAGACAATGTCTCAATCCACGTGTTCGACACCTCGCCAACGATCGTACACGATGACGTAACCGTAGGGCACAACTGCGTTCTCGAAGGGTGTGAGCTGGGGCGGGGAACCTTAATCGGGATGAACTCCACGGTGCTGCCCTTCGCAAAAACCGGAGAGCAGGTAATGCTTGCTGCCGGCAGCGTAATTTCAGAGGGCGCGACCTTTGGCGACCGTCTATTGTTGGCAGGAGCTCCGGCAAGGGTTAAAAAAGAGCTCTCTGGGAATGCCCTTGAGTGGACTAACCGCGCCGCAAAAGATTACGTCACCCTAAAGGGCAGGTATCTTGACCAAGGTATCGGCACGGAAAAAGGCCAGTAAATTCAACTCCCAACGTTGAGCATTGCAGGCCAGCCTGCGTCAACATGGTTTCTAGCCGCTGTAAGGTCATCAGGGCTGTTGATATTGATAAATGAGCTTACTTCAGGGTCAATCTTTAAAATCTCGTCGATACCCAGCTCACGGGTTCTCACCTTTGAGAAGAGCTGCTGTATCTTCAGCCTTCCCGATGATATGCGACCGCTTATTTCCTTGAGGCAAGAAACCCCATAAAGAGCGCAGAGGGGCTCGAATCCTTTCCCCGTCCTGGGCACGACCACATCGCATCCGTAACGAAGCCCCCAAAGTCTGACCAAAAGCTCCTCTTTAATAAAAGGCATGTCGCAAGCGATGCATAGAACGTAGCCATCGGCTCCCAAATTTTGCCGGCAATAGTTTAGAGCGGTCGCTATCCCTCCTAACGAGCCCGCGTTAAAATAGTCATCACTTATGGTCTTGACGCCAAGGTGTTCAAGCTTGGGCGCGCCGCCTACGATCACAACCTCTGAAGCCACGCTGGAAACCCTGTTCCAAACATGCTCAATAATGGGCATGCCGGATAACATCAGCTCCGCTTTATCCATGCCCATTCTGCTCGATTTTCCCCCGGCGAGGATGGCAACCAGCGGTATTTGTCGATTTTCCATTGCTATCCCTTGGGAAGCTGGGGGGTGCGGAGTCATTGGATAAGAGGATAATAAAAAGCTTACCCAAGGTAATTTGTTAAAGCCTGCTCTGCGCCTCCGCTTAAAAATAATGGCCCCCCTTTTAAAGGGGGGCCATTATTCTATTAAAATCCCGTTGGCCCGAGGGGCTTAGGCTCTTGCGACGTTGCACATGAGCGACTTCATGTCAGGGTAACCGAGAATCTTCTCACGGCAGTCCGTGTCGGTGAGGAGGTTTGCGTTTTTCTCGCCCTCCCACCCATGTGGCACGAAGACGATGCCCTCGCTTACGCGCTCATCAATCTTCACTTTCATCTTAACCTGTCCGCGATTTGTAGAAATTATCGCTTCATCTCCAGTGGAGAGACCAT
>PKTU01000192.1 GCA_002869005.1 Deltaproteobacteria bacterium | reverse complement strand
TATAAATTTGAAGAGGTTGCCCGGTGGGCCCTTGATAGTGGATATTTGGTATGTCTTGTGGGCGGCGCGGACTCGGTAGAGTCTGGCGCCGGTCTGGCGGCGCGCTTTGACCCAAAACGAGTCATAAACCTTACGGGTAAAACTAGCCTCGCAGAGACTGCTGCGGTGCTTTCGCTTTCAGTGGCATGTGTAAGTTCGGATACCGGAGTTTTACACATAGGATATGCAGTGGGGGCAAAAGTTGTCGGGCTTTTCGGCAGCGCAATCAAGGAGAAATGGGCTCCACGGGGTACGAAAAGCCATATTTTAACTGCGGAGCTAGAGTGCAGCCCCTGCACAAAAGGTTCTATTACCCCATCGTGTAAAAATGGATTCAAGTGCATGGATGATATAAGCGCTGACAGTGTCATTAATGCTCTTGAGGAGCTGCTAGGGTAAATGTTTAAAAACGGCACCAAGGTGGACCTCTTTAAGAATATGTCGCCGGCATGGTCGCTAATACCTTTGCTAGCAGCAATATTTTTCAGCCTTCCGCTCCTTAAAGCCGGGCTCGTTTGGGATGACATCATCTTCGAGTCCAGGCAGTTGCCCTATTTCAAAAAATTCTCCGATGCCTTTTTTGCCCCTGCCGGAGTTGAGAGCTTACAAAATTTTTATTTCCGCCCTGTGGTTTTGCTGAGTTACATGTTTGACCAGTGGGTGGCATCCAGCGACGGCTATATACCCGCCGCCTTCGCGCATGCGGCAAATGTCGGATACCACTTGGTATCAACTCTTTTTCTATATTGGCTGGCTCTTTTGCTTTTTCGGGGCACACCTTACAAAAGATTTGGCGCATTGGTTGCAGCTTTGATTTTCGCTCTGCACCCAATACACGCTGAAACTGTAATGAATATTTCCGGTAGGACGGACGGGATGGCGACCATGTTCCTCCTGGCTGCGGCGGTGGCTGCTATTTACTGGCGTGACAGGGGCTCATGGACGGTTGCAATTTCAAGTAGCATATTCATTATTCTCTCAATGTTGGCGAAAGAGATTGGCGTATCGGCTCTTTTTATAATTCCAACGCTTGTATACTTTGCACCCTATGATGAAGGGAATATAAAGACACCCTCTGTAAAGCGGTTATCGATAATAACGGCTATCATATTCTTTTCCGTGGTGCTCTACTTAATCTTCCGCCTCAGCTTCGGATTCTCCTTTGGGGACCAGAGCTCTTTTGGCTTTAGCGAAAAATTGATTCGCCTCGCCGGGGCGCTAGGATATTACCTAAAAAAGAGTATCTTCGTATGGCCGCAAAGCCACTTTATGCCCGAAATTCCATTCTCTGCGAGTGATATTTCAGCGCTATTCGCCGCGCCTGCCTTGCTAGGCTTTTTGCTGGTGAAAAGACGCACAGGGCGATGGTGGCAATCTGCTGCGCGCTCTTTTTCTTTGCCCTCGCGCCATCACTCCTTGTGGCGATTAAACCTCTCGCAGCAACTCCTGTTGCTGAACGTTATCTATATATGCCCTCAGTCGGTGTGTGTCTGCTGCTTGGCTATTTTACATCAATCCTTTGGCGTAGAGTTTCTTTGCGTATTGTCATGCTTGCGGCGCTATGTGCGATGACAGCCGGATATGGCTACTCGTACTACGAACGTACGCAGGTATGGCAGTCAAATCTCAGCTTCTGGCAGGATGCGGAACGCAATCCGAAAATGGCTTATAATAGAATGTTTTTAAATAACATTGCTGAAGCGTACCTGACCGATGGGCAGAGGATAAAAGCTCTGAATTATTATGAACGTATATTTGCTCCTCAGGTTAAAAAAACCCCCTTTGAAAATGAGATGGTCAAATACAGCATCGGCATTGTGCATGTGGAGATAGCGGAAGAAAGCTACATCGAACGTAAATATGCAGAAGCCTCGGCGCATCTGAAAAAAGCTTTGCCGCTACTGGAAGGGGCGGCAGAGCGCTTGCCTGCAACTCCGATCGTCCACAAGGGCCTCGCCCTCGGCCTGCTGCTGCAGGGAAAGGTGAGCCTTTCAATCACGAGGAGGTTTGACGCCAATGTCTTCTATAGAGCGAGGAAACATTGCCTTATGGCCCTTAGCCTTGACAAGGGAAGCCAGCTTGCGAGGGAGACGATGGCGGAGATTGACGCTCTATTGGCTCGTTACGGTGCCTCAGCGAGATGAAAAAGCCGGTTAAGCTGCTGCTAAGAATCGCGGTAAGTCTCGGGCTCCTTTATTTCCTGCTTTCCAGCATTGATATCGGCAACATAGGGGGCTTGTTGGCAAGCGCTTCGTTGCCGCTGCTTGCAGTATCCATGCTGTTGGTTGCAGTTATAATCGCCATATCGGGGTGGCGTTGGTACAACCTTACCCCAAAGGGGCTCACCCTTAAGGTGGCGGTCGACTACACCTTCATCGGGTGCTACTTCAACAATTTCCTGCCGACAAATTTTGGTGGAGACGGCGTTAAAATTCACCTGCTGGGCAAGCGCCTTTCAAGTTTGACCGCCGCCGCCGTTTCGGTTTTTTGGGACCGCTACACGGGTCTGGCGGGACTTGTGCTAGCGGGGGCCATCGGTTATGTGGCAGCCTACCATCGATTGAGAGATACCCCCCTCACCTGGGTATACCCGGCAGCATTGGCCGCTTTGATTTTAAGCGCGGCGCTTTTAAAGACGAACTGGATAAAGAGGTTAATCTCTTTTCTTGCAAGAAGGGAGTTTTCCTCACAAGGAAGCCCCGGGAGAGGGAAAATTTTCAAGGCACTCACAGCCTCATTGGTAATCCAAATCATCGGCTCACTCTATATATACATATTGGCCTTATCGCTCAGTATAGAGGTTAGCTTCATTGACTGCCTGGTCTTCTGCCCCCTGGCCAACCTGGCTGCCGTGCTTCCGCTCTCGATAAGCGGACTTGGCATCCGCGAGGGGGCCATGGTCTATCTCTTCGGGTTAAGTGGAGTCCCTAAAGAAGAGGCGCTGCTGCTCTCTCTTGCAGGTTTCGCGGTCATGCTAATCGTGAGCTTGTGGGGCGGAGTTGTATATGTAAAAAGAGATGGTGAAACGAAGTCAAAAACGACTACTTAAAGCGGAGTGTATTGCCGCGTCTCGCAGGTTAAGCGAATTATAAAAATAACACCCAAAACCGTATGTGCGATAAAAAAAGGGCTTACGGTGTCCGGAACCGTAAGCCCTTGGTATTACTGGGGTGAGTGATGGGAATTGAACCCACGACAACCGGAGCCACAATCCGGTGCTCTACCAACTGAGCTACACCCACCATATATCTTAAAGCTTGTTTC
>PKTU01000006.1 GCA_002869005.1 Deltaproteobacteria bacterium | reverse complement strand
AGGCGGAACAGGGCTTGAACCTGCGACATCCAGCTTGTAAGGCTGGCGCTCTGCCAACTGAGCTATCCGCCTGGATTTTTATTGTTAGGCTACCGTGTCCTTGAGGGCTTTGCCCGCCTTGAACTTGGGGGCCTTGCCGCCGGCAATGGTGATTTCGGCGCCGGTCTGGGGGTTGCGGCCCTTGCGCGCTTTGCGCTCGGAGACGCTGAAGGTCCCAAAGCCGACCAGGGTCACTTTGTCGCCAGCCTTAAGGCTGTCCGTGACGGTGTCGGTAAAAGCATCTAGAAAGCGCTTTGCCGCCGCTTTGGAAACACCTGCCTTCTCTGCCATTGCGTTGATCAGTTCAGCTTTGGTCACGGTAGTCCCTCCTTTTGTTTGGCATTAAGGTGCCGGTTTATATCAGTACAACAGATTACGTGTCAAGCTGATTTCACTGTACCCCATGAGTGGGCGGAGCCTCACTCCGCGGGAGGCTCTGTGGGAGCGGATACCCCAGCATCTCCTCCACGCTCCTCTCCTCCTCATGGTTATTTGACAATAGCTTCTCAGGGTGCTCCGTTTCAAGTGCATTGTTGAGCACTTCGTCCACATGCTCCACGTAAACTATCGTCAGCGTCTTCGTTACCTGGCGCGGCAGGTCGAGGTTATCTATATCCTTCTTGTTCTCCTTGGGGAGGATGACTTTTGTAATACCACCCCTGTGAGCTGCGAGCAATTTTTCTTTTACGCCACCAATGGGAAGAACCTTGCCCCTTAAGGTGATCTCGCCGGTCATAGCCACATCCTTGCGTGTAGCGATGCCGGTCAGGGCAGAGGTGAGCGCCGTCGCCATAGTGATGCCCGCGGAGGGACCGTCTTTGGGGATCGCGCCCTCCGGTACATGGATATGGATATCGAGCTTCTGATAGAAATCCTTAGCCAGACCGAGCATGAACGCGCGGCTCCTTACGTATGAAGCTGCCGCTCTGGCGGACTCCATCATAACGTCGCCGAGTTTTCCCGTGATGGTCAGGTTGCCCTTACCCGGCAAGAGGACCACCTCAATGCCGAGGAGCTCCCCACCTGTTTCTGTCCATGCCAATCCGGTTGCATAGCCGACTTCGCTTTTTTCTTCGGCTTTGCCGAATTTATATTTTGGCGCTCCGAGAAGCCTCTTTAGGGAGGGGGGGGTGACCCTGTGGGTCTTTGCGCCGTCGGCGCCGAGCTTTACGACATCCTTGGCGACCTTGCGGCAAACCTTGGCGATTGAACGCTCAAGGTTCCTAACTCCGGCTTCTCTTGTGTAGCGGCGAATAATTTCGCGCACCGCTGGCGAAGTCAGAAGAACATCATTTTCGCCGAGGCCGTGGTTTTCCATCTGTTTGGAGATTAGATGGCGCTTTGCGATGTTGAGCTTCTCATCCTCGGTGTACCCCGCAATCTCGATGATCTCCATCCTGTCGCGCAGCGGCGGTGGGATGTTCGGCAGATAGTTCGCGGTTGTTATGAACATGGCCTTGGAGAGGTCATAGTCCATATCCAGGTAGTGGTCGTCGAAGGTGTCGTTTTGCTCCGGGTCCAGCACCTCAAGGAGCGCCGCGCTGGGGTCCCCCCGAAAGTCCATCGTCATCTTATCCACTTCATCCAGCAAAAAGACGGGGTCGGAGGTGCCTGCCTTTTTTAGAGATTGCAATATTTTACCCGGCATGGAGCCAATGTAGGTGCGCCTGTGTCCCCTTATCTGGGCCTCATCCCTTACGCCGCCCAGGCTTAGCCGCACGAACTCTCTTCCGGTGGCGCGGGCGATGGACTTCGCCAGGCTGGTCTTGCCTACGCCCGGAGGGCCTACGAAGCAGAGAATCGGCGCTTTGGTGGTGCCGACAAGCTCTAGGACCGCCAGATGCTCCAGGATGCGCTCCTTGACCTCTTTTAAGCCGTAATGGTCCTCGTCAAGGATCCTCTCGGCCTCCACGATGGAGACCTTGGAGTCGGAGACGGTGTCCCAGGGAAGGTCTATTATCCAGTCGATGTAGTTCCTCACCACCGTGGCCTCAGCGGACATGGGGGACATCATCTTGAGTTTCTGGACCTCTTTTCTTGCTTTGACCTTTACCTCTTCAGGCATCTTCTTTTTGGTGATCTTCTCAATGAGCTCCTGGATCTCGTTGGCGCCGTCGTCGCCCTCTCCGAGCTCCTTTTGAATCGCCTTCATCTGCTCATTTAAGTAGTATTCTTTTTGAGATTTCTCCATCTGCTTCTTGACGCGGCGCTTTATGCGGCGCTCAATCTCCAGAACCTCCGTCTCCGCCTTGAGAACTTCATATATGCGCTGCAAGCGCTCTACGGGGTTGTAGATCTCCAGAAGTTCCTGCTTGTCGGCGGTCTTAATCGAGAGGTTTGCCGCGATGGTGTCGGTCAATTTCGCAGGGTCGTCAATCTCCTTTACGGTGTTGACGATATCCGAGGGCAGCTTTTGGTTTAATTTCACATAATCCGCGAATGAGTCCACCGTGGTGCGCATAAGGGCACGCGCCTCAACGCCGGAGTCATCAGAGTCCGGCTCCTCATCGGCGAGAACCAGCATATACCGCTCATGTTCAAGAAATTCCCTGATCCTGGCTCGATGTTTTCCCTCGACAAGAACTTTTACCGTTCCATCGGGGAGTTTGAGGAGCTGGACAATGGAAGCGACAGTGCCGATTGAGTTGATATCCGCTTCGGCGGGTTCGTTTACCCGCGCCTCTTTTTGAGTCGCCAGGAGGATGTTTCGCCCGGATGAGAGGGCTTCTTCAAGTGCCGCAATAGATTTTTCTCTACCCACGAAAAGGGGTATTACCATGTGCGGAAATACCACAACGTCGCGCAGGGGGAGAAGGGGCATCGTGGTACCCCGATCCGTATTTTTCATAATTCACACTATTTCTTCCCCACCGGACCCGGAGGGGCGGGGATGTTGTCGTTAAGCTGATTTGGGCTCTTCGTACATGATGATCGGCGACTGCCCGTTCAGGATTACATCCTCGTTTATGATAATCTCCTGCGCATTTTGCGCGGAGGGGATCTCATACATGAGGTCCAACATCGCCGACTCCATTATCGCTCTAAGGCCGCGAGCCCCAGTCTTCCTGCGTATCGCTTCGGAGGCTACCGCCTCAAGCGCTTCGTCCGTAAAGACCAGGTTTACGTCCTCCATCTCGAAAAGCTTCTTGTACTGCTTTAGGAGGGCGTTTTTGGGTTCCTTCAATATTCTCGTTAGTGCAGCTTTGTCGAGCTCTTCGAGGGTGGCGTGAATCGGCATTCGGCCTACGAACTCCGGGATTAGGCCGAACCGTACCAAGTCCTCGCTCTGTACAAGAGAAAGT
>PKTU01000149.1 GCA_002869005.1 Deltaproteobacteria bacterium | reverse complement strand
TGGTGCCGAAGACTGGACTCGAACCAGCACGGGCGTTAACCCACTAGACCCTGAACCTAGCGCGTCTACCAATTCCGCCACTTCGGCACGAAGCGATGGGTATAGCATACAGTTTTTTGCCGGTCAAGCTCTTGCTTTGCGTTGAGTGATACGGCGGATATAATGACTGCTGTTACTTTATCTCACTTTATCCAAAAGCTCCCTTTATGAGAGCAGGTGCCTAGATGTTTCCAGACAAAGTTGAAATTGAGGAGTATCTCCTGAGGGATGCCGCCAGCCCTGTAACCTCGCGGGAGTTGATGGCCCACTTTGGTATTGGCGAAAACAATGCGGGAGAGTTCATTTCACTTCTAGATAGTTTAACCCTTGAAGGGCGGATTGTTGAGATTAAGGGTGGACGGTACGCGCACCCCTCAAGGGTTGGTTTGGTCGCGGGCAGGCTGGCTATGAACCGAGATGGCTTCGGTTTCGTAGTCTCACAGAATGCCGAAACGCCAGACGTATTCATAGGGCATCGAGAGATAGGTTCTGCGATGCACTCGGATTTTGTGGTTGCCCGTATTGAGCGCAGGGGCAAGAAGCCGTCAGGGCGGATAATTCGAATCTTGAAACGGGGCGCGTCTCGCATAATGGGCCGTCTGAGAATGCGCAAGAAATATGCGCTCGTCGTACCGATTGACGAGCGTTACTACCGAAACGTATACGTTCACCGCGACGACCTTGGAGGCGCAGCCGATGGTCAGATTGTCCAGGTTGAGATAACCTCCTATCCTATTGAGGATGATGTGCCGGAGGGGATCGTCGTCCACGTACTTGGAAATCCGGGTGATGAGGATACCGAGGCTGGCGCGATAGCGCTAAAGCACGATGTTCACATCGACTTTCCGGAAGCTGTGAAGCAAGCGGCGAAACGCATCCCCAATAAGGTAAAAAAGGCGGATATAGATTCTCGTGAAGATCTGCGCGGCATCCCCTTTGTCACGATTGACGGTGAAACCGCCAAAGATTTTGACGATGCTGTACAGGTTGATGTTGCCGAAGACGGCACTTTCACTCTGCGTGTGGCAATAGCCGACGTTTCGCACTACGTAAAGCCCGGCTCGAAGATCGATGTCGAGGCTTATGCCCGCGGGACATCGACCTACTTCCCGGACCGGGTTTTCCCGATGCTCCCTGAAGAGCTATCAAACAACCTCTGCTCTTTAGTGCCGCGCGAGGATCGCCTCGCGATGGTTGCAGAGATGGAGTTTAGCCGGGGTGGGCGGAGAAAGGCCGAGCGGTTTTTCCCGGCTACTATACGATCCGTCCACAGGCTTACATATAGCGAGGTGGCGCGTGTATTAGACGACCCGGACAGCGAAGAGGCAGAAAATCTGAGCGATATCTCTTCATCGCTTTTTAACATGTGGGAATTGGCGCGAGTTATACGGGCAAGGCGAAAGGAGCGCGGCTCAATTGATTTTGACCTGCCTGAGGCGGAAATTGTGCTCGACCTTCAGGGCCAACCCGAGGACATCGTTCGCTCACAGCGAAACCGGGCTCATTTTCTCATAGAAGAGTTTATGATAGCCGCCAATGAGGCTGTGGCGGAGTTCTTGGATGGCAGACACATTCCGGCACCGTTCAGGGTGCACGAGGAGCCGGATGAGGTAAAAATGGAAGGGTTTAGACGCTTCATACACAACTTCGGCTATTACCTGGGGAGTGTAGGGAAGGTTAGACCGGCCGACCTGCAGGAGCTGGCCTCACGCACCGAGGGTAAACCCGAGGAGCGCGTAATTAGTCAGATGATGCTCCGCTCAATGAAAAAAGCGCACTATTTCCCTGAAAACCTTGGCCACTTTGGCTTGGCGTCCACACACTACCTGCATTTTACCTCGCCGATTCGCCGCTACCCCGACCTTCTGGTGCATCGGATATTAAAGAAGGCGGTTGGCAAGGGGCGTATAGCGAAAAAATATAAAGAAAACCTCCATTCCGAGCTTGAGGAGCAGTGCTTTCACCTTTCATCCAGAGAGAGGGTCTCTGAATCCGCCGAGCGCGAAGCCATTTCATGGAAAAAGTGCCAGTTTATGCGCGACAAGGTAGGCGAGGAATTTTGGGGTTTTGTAACCGGCGCCGCAACCTTCGGCTTTTTCGTGGAGCTGGAAAAATATTTCGTGGACGGGCTGGTGCATGTATCCAGCCTCAAAGATGATTTTTACCACTTCAGCGAAGAGGCGCAGGCGCTAATAGGTGAAAGAACCCGCTCTACATATCGCATCGGCGACAAGGTGCGCATTACAGTGGAGCGCGTGGACGTTGAGCGGCGCCAGATAGATTTCAAGCTGATCCCGGATACTGAAGAGGTTGGCTCTAATAAACTTGAAAAACGTGACGAGCGCTCAAAGAAAAAAAGGAGGAGGAGGGGGTGAATATAACCAAGCTCGCGCAGACGTACCTCCTTTCGGGCAGGCTAAGAGAGATATTGACGGTCTTTGCCAAGAACGGTTTTATGCATTTCATACAGGATTTGCGCTTAATAAAATTTGTCCCGATGGCTTCCAGGGTCAAAGGTTCACTAGCTGCCGGCGGCAATATATCCGCCCATGAGCGGCTAAGGGTGGCCCTTGAAGAGTTGGGGCCCACCTTCATAAAGCTGGGCCAACTTCTCTCAACCCGTCCCGACCTTATAGGTGAGACCTTCGCCGAGGAGCTTGGGCATCTACGTGACGACGTGGCCCCCTTCTCCTTTGAGGCCGTTACCGATGTTGTAAAAAGACAGACAGGCAAGGAGGTGCATGAGATCTTCGAGCGCTTTGAGATCACCCCTGTCGCCGCGGCTTCCATTGGTCAGGTTCATCGCGCCAAGCTGCGTGATGGCGGCTGGGTAGTTGTAAAGATAAGGCGGCCTGCAATTGACAAGATTGTCTCCGGGGATATCTCCGTACTGCAACTAATCCTCTCAATTGCCGAAAATTATATGCCTGAAATTGTGGAGATGGAGTTTCACGTAATCCTCGACGAGTTCTCCCGCACGATTAGGCGAGAGCTTGATTTCTTCCTTGAAGCGGCAAACACAGAGCGGTTGGGGAAGTTGCTTGCGAACAATAAAAATGTAGTAATCCCACGGGTCTGGTGGGAATATTCCGGCGAGGAGATGGTAGTCCTCGAAGAGGTTGTCGGTCACTCGCCAAACAACCTGACCAAGCTGCGGGAGAAGGGGATAGACCCCGAGATGGTGGCGCGCATACTCTCTCGCGCCTTTTTTAAACAGGTGCTCATTGATGGCGTTTACCACGCTGACCTCCACGCGGGGAACATCATAATAACCGATGAGGGAAAAGTCGCGCTGCTTGACTTCGGCGCCGTAGGCTTTTTGAGCGAGGCGATACAAGAAAGTCTCGGCAACTTCTTCTTATCAATTGTCACCGGAGACTATGCCGCGTTAACAGACGAATTTATAAAGATTGGTTACTGCGATGACATAGTTGACGCGCGCGCCTTTGAGAGAGATTTAAGGGAATTTATAGAGCCATATCAGGGCCGCCCGCTCGGGGGAGTCTCAATTGGCGCAATTATGAAGGAGGGCATGCGTATAGCGCTCCGCCATAAAGTACAAGTCCCTCCTGAGTTCGTCATGCTTGGCCGGACCACGATGGAGGTAGAGTCGGTTATACGAAAGCTGGCTCCAGATCTGGTCGTATTTGATGAGGTTATGCCCTACACCAAAAAACTCCTGCTGCGAAAAGTGGATATGAAGCGGCAGATGAAAAACTTCTACAGGGTAGGGCGCGATTATAAAAACATGCTGGAGAAGTTGCCGAATCAAATTTCCCGCATCCTCCAGCGGGTGCTTGAGTCGCGGCTCTCAATAGAGTTTGTCCATCGCGGTTACGAACGTGTCTTGACGGAGATGGACAGAGTAACAAATCGCATATCAATAAGCATAGTTATCGGGTCATTGATCGTGGGCTCATCGCTCATTGTTCTCTCTGGCAAGGGGCCGATGCTCTGGGATTTTCCCATCTTCGGTATAGTTGGCTTTCTCTTTGCCGCCTTCCTCGGTCTCGGGCTGGTGCTCTTAATTATCAGATCGGGTAAACTCTGACGGCGCTTTATTGACAGCCAGGAACCAATCCCTTAACCTTGCTCGCCCTTACCCTGAAGAACGGAGCCTTCCACTTGCAAGATAGCTTTTTACCGACTTGCCCCAAAGGAGAGGACGATATCTTCGATATTGTTCTTGTCTCCGGCGACGCATATGTTGACCACCCCTCGTTTGGAGTTGCCCTCATCGGTAGATATTTGGAATCGCTGGGATACCGCGTTGGCATCCTGGCTCAGCCGGAGTGGGAGAGCGCGGAGCCATTCAAGCGCTTCGGGCGCCCGCGTCTATTCTTCGGAGTCAGTGCGGGCAATGTAGACTCAATGGTCGCCAACTATACCCCCGACAGGAGGAAGCGGGAGGAAGACGATTATACCCCCGGCGGCGGCAAGCCGGGCAGGCCAGACCTTGCCTCTATCGTTTATGCCCAGCGCTTGAAGGAAGCCTATCCGGAGGTGCCTGTCGTGCTTGGCGGGATTGAGGCGAGCCTCAGAAGGGTTTCCCACTATGACTTCGTTCAGCAGCGCGTGAGGGGCTCGGTTTTGGCGGACGCAAAGGCCGACTACCTCGTCTACTCCATGGGTGAGCGCGCAATACGTGAGTTAGCCGACGGCCTGGCTCGTGGCTCCTCCAGGGAGGAGCTGTGCAGTATCAGAGGGCTTGCGTACCTCTCAAACGCGCCTCCTGATGATGCGCTCCTCCTGCCATCCCACGAGGCGGTCAAGGAGGAGCCTGGCGCCTTCAGAGAGTTTTTTAAGGAGTTCCATGAAGCCTCGCTAAAGCCGCAACCGCCCATAATGGCTCAAAATATTTCCACCCGCTGCGTGGTGATAAATCCTCCGGCGCTGCCTCTCTCTCCTCAAGAGTTGGATGCCCTCTACCACCTGCCCTTTACACGGCAGACGCACCCGGAGCATGAAGCAAATGGCGGGGTAAAGGCCCTTGAAACAGTTAAAAACTCAATAGTCACACACCGAGGTTGCTATGGGGGCTGCTCTTTTTGCGCAATAACGATCCATCAAGGTAAAGGCATTGTCTCCCGTCCGAGGGAGGGGATCATAAAAGAGGTTGAAGCCCTTGCAAAGAGCGAGGATTTCAAGGGGACCGTCCAGGATATAGGTGGGCCCACCGCGAACATGTATGGAACCGGCTGCAAGGCGGCCTCCTTTCCGGGAGCTGTGGGCTGCGGCCGCCCATCCTGTATCTTTCCGGAAGTTTGCCCAAGCGTTGACCTCTCCGGCGCGCCCTACCTTGAGCTTTTGAGATCCGCCAGGAGAGTGCGGGGAGTTAAGCACCTCTATGTAGCGTCAGGTTTACGTCACGACTTGCTTGTTATGCCCGCTCAGAAGAGGTTGTTTCGTGAATTGGTTGAGTACCACGTCGGCGGACGGATGAAGGTGGCACCGGAGCATATCGCGGCCAAGCCCTTAAGGCTTATGGCAAAGCCCCCCTTCAGGGTATTTAAAGAATTTAGACAGGATTTTGAGCACCTGCGCAGGGAGGCCGGCAAGGAACTCTACTATATACCTTATTTCATCGTCGGGCACCCCGGCTGCACGCTTGAGGATGCACTGGACCTCGCGCATTTTGTAGGCAGGACAGGGCGCTATGTAGAACAGGTGCAGCAATTTACTCCGACGCCCATGACGCCCTCGACCTGCATGTATTTCACCAGGCTAGACTTTGAGAGCGGGGAGGCCATATATGTGCCCTCCGGAAGCGAGGCGAAAGTACAAAAGAGCCTTTTGCAGTTGAACAACCCTAGAGCAAGGGAGAAAGTCGTCGCTTTTTTTGCGCGGCGAGGCGAAAGCGAGGTCCTTGAGCAGTTGCCGGGGTTCAGACGGGCAAAAGGCGCTTATGGAGCTTCATCCAAGACGGGCAAGCCGCCATTTCAAGCTCGGAGACCCCAAAAGCGCTCTCCTCACAAGAGGAAGAGATGACCCTCTTTACTCCCTCAAAGGAGGCTGTCGAGGAGATACTCCGCGCCTCGCAGGTCCTTTATTTGGCGATGTTTGATGGCGATTACCCATACGTTGTGGCGCTAAATTATGGCTATGAAGAGGGCTTCATCTATCTGCATACGGGCGCGGAGCGCTCAAAGGTTAATCTTCTAAGGAAAAATCAGAAGGTGTCTTTTTTTATAGAGGGTGCGCGTGAGGATGTCCAGGGAGAGCTGGCTTGTAGTTACACGGTAAAATTTCGAACAGTTGCGGGAAAGGGCGAGTGCGAGGTTGTCGATGAGCGTGATGAAAAAATTGCCGGCTATGACGTCATCGCTCGGCATCACCATGCCCCGGAGGGTAATTATAAAGAGCGAGCGCTGGAGAAGTCTGTGGTTTTAAAAATACAAATTAAAGAAGCAAGCGCCAAGGTAAAGGGATTTTAAACTAAAAATGGGGCCCAAAAGGGCCCCATTTTTTGCTTCATAAAGTAACCAGTTAGAGGGCCTCTTCCCCCCTTTCGCCTGTACGAATCCTGATGGTTTCGGAGACAGGAGATACGAAAATCTTGCCGTCACCGATCTTGCCGGTGCGCGCAGCTTCTACCAGCGCATTTATGACATCGCCGGATAGCGCCTCAGTGGCAACAATTTCCACCTTCACCTTTGGTACGAAATCAACAACATATTCAGCGCCCCTGTAGAGCTCTGACTGGCCCTTCTGTCTTCCGAAACCGCGTACCTCAGTTACGGTCATGCCAAAGATGCCGAGTTCGTGAAGTGCGTCTTTTACAACCTCAAGCTTAAAGGGTTTGATGATCGCTTCTATTTTAACCATTTGTCAGTCCTCTCGAATTGTAGTTCCTCTTTTTTACATTGACCCGCACTGCCTCTTCTCCTTGACCTTATATTGGCCTTCACCCGTACAGTGAAGGTGCGGAGGTGCGGGGTTAGTAACGCAAAGGATAAATCCACGAAACGTGCCAAAAAAGGATATTAGAAACAAAATATTCTTAAGGTACTGAAATAGCGGGGAAATTTACAAATATCACATTTCGTTTGCTCTCAAGGGTTAATCTAATAGCTTCCAAAATTGTAGTAGCGAAGGGCTTGTTGCTACAATTGTGTCGTCATGAGGTATGCACATACATAAATGTAGTTAAAGCGTCTTGCGAACACAATTTTGTCGATATGCGAGGGTGGCGCGCTGCCCTATTATGTGGTCTAAAAAATATAATATACAATAATATCAGATACTTATGAAATATTTTTCAATATTGGCACGGCTCTTGTAAATTATCGCCACATCATCGACCCGTCCCGGTGATACTCGCAACCGATTATAACGAAACTTCTAGTGGAGGCAATTCTCATGAGTAGGAAAGCATTTACCGCCGGGCTTTTTCTTGCCCTTTCAATAGGCACCGCAGCTTTCGCCGATGACCCAGTAACGGCTGAAGGCGTACAGTCAAACCTAAACTTTGTTTGGACGCTTGTCGCAGCGTTCCTCGTATTCTTTATGCAGGCCGGTTTCGCGATGGTGGAGGCAGGGTTCACCCGCGCCAAATCCGCCGGTAATATCATAATGAAGAACCTTATGGACTTTGGGATGGGCTCGATAGCCTTCTTCCTTATAGGCTTCGGCTTGATGTTCGGCGTTGCCGAATCCGGCTTTATCGGCACAGGCTCCTTTATGCTGAGCGACTTCGCTGTTGAGGCAGACCCCTGGGTATACGCCTTCTTCATGTTCCAGCTGGTCTTCGCGGCTACTGCTGCAACTATCGTCTCAGGCGGCGTCGCAGAGCGCACCAAGTTTTCCACTTACCTGATCTTCAGCTTTATAATGACCGCCGTTATCTATCCGATATCAGGCTCATGGGCATGGGGCAGCCTCTACAAGGGTTCAGGTTGGCTCGAAGGCATGGGTTTCATCGATTTCGCGGGCTCCACGGTCGTTCACTCCGTAGGTGGTTGGGCTGCCCTGGCTGGCGCTATCGTCGTAGGTCCCCGTATCGGTAAATACACCAAGGACAAGAAGCCCCGCGCTATCCCCGGTCACTCGATTCCGTTGGCCTCCCTCGGCGTCTTTATCCTCTTCTTCGGCTGGTTCGGATTTAACCCCGGCTCAACGACTACCGGCGACAGCTCCATCGCGCTTATCGCGGTTACAACCGCGCTTGCCGCAGCCGGCGGCTCCGTAGCCACAATGCTCTACACCTGGATGCGCTTTGGTAAGCCCGATGTTGGCATGACCCTCAACGGCTGCCTGGCCGGGCTCGTAGGTATCACCGCAGGCTGCGCCAACGTATCACCCCTCTCCTCGATCATTATCGGCATCATCGCCGGCGTACTCGTAACCGAGTCGGTCCTCTTCTTCGACCGCATTGGCGTAGATGACCCGGTTGGCGCAGTCTCCGTGCATGGCGTCTGCGGCGCTTGGGGCACCCTCGCAGCCGGTCTCTTCGATGTCGGCGGCCTAAGCGGCTCCGTCATCCTTACCCAGGTTATCGGCATCGTCGCCGTCGGCGCCTGGGCTTTCATCGCCAGCTACATCGCCTTCATGATTCTAAAGGCGGTTATGGGTGTGCGTGTTACGGAAGAGGAAGAGCTGACCGGTCTCGATTTCTCCGAGCATGGGCTCTCCGCTTACCCCGAATTCGTCTTCCCCGAGGTTATCAGCCGGGGTGGTCCGGCGGACAAGTAAAACTATTAACAAATTACCTGCCCCCAGATTTTGGGGGCAGGCTCACTACAATCGAATATATATGCCGGTTCACCATCCCCGGCGGAATGGTTATAAAGGGTTGCCTCCTCCGACCACGCCGCCGGGGATTTTTATCTATAAAATTATAGTGAAAACTACTAACTTTCATTGACCCCCGCCATCCGTTCCGTACAATAGAGAGGCTTTTTTCCCAAGAACTGGAGCGGCGATTTTGAGCGAAATTGAAAATGACATAGCTCTACCGGCAAATGTCACCAGTATTGACCTTGCCGATGGAAGAACGATCTATCTTTTGGGTACCGCGCACGTCTCCCGCGAGTCTGTGGATGAGGTTAAAGAAACTATCCGCAATCTCAAACCGGCTACCGTTTGCGTTGAGCTCGATGACCAGCGGTTGGAGGCTCTTCGCAACCCCAAAATGTGGGAGAAATTGAATTTGGGGGCTGCGCTAAGACAAGGTAAAGGCCCGTTTTTAATGGCCAACCTGATCCTCTCGGCCTTTCAGCGTAAGCTTGGCCTACAGACAGGCGTAAAGCCCGGGGAGGAGCTTTTCGAGGCTGTAAATACTGCTGAGGAGGAAGGCGCAAATGTAGTCCTCATTGATCGTAACATCAGAACAACGTTGTTAAGAGCATGGCGCTCAACGGGGTTTTTCAAGAAATTGATGCTGATGGCGACGATGCTTGCCTCGGCCTTTGAGTCCGAGGAAATAGATGAAAAGACCCTTGCCGATTTAAAAAGTCGAGACACCCTTTCAGCGGTTATGGATGAGCTCGGTAAGGAGCTCCCCTCCATAAAGACGATCCTCATCGATGAGCGCGACGAATATATGGCGTCGGGTATTTTATCTTCATCAGGTGCCAGCATCGTCGCGGTTGTTGGCGCGGGACATGTACCCGGGCTCACAAAAATCATCTCCGGCGACAAGCCGCCAAAAGATGTGACCGCGCTGGATGTGATCCCTCCGAAATCGCTGGTATCCAAAGCGATTCCGTGGCTTATTCCGGCTATTGTCGTCGGGCTTTTCATCGCCGGATTTTTCTTTGCCGACCCGACAAAAATTAAAGATGCAGCGCTTGCGTGGGTTCTAGCAAACGGCATCCTCTCTTCGGCAGGGGCGATTTTGGCGTTTGGACATCCCTTGACGATTCTCTCCGCCTTCATCGCCGCGCCCATTACATCCTTAAATCCGACAATTGGGGCCGGCATGGTGACAGGCGTAGTGCAGGCGTGGGCTGGCAAGCCCAGTGTTAAGGATATTGAGGAGATGTGGGAGGATCTGTCACACTGGAAGGGCTGGTGGCGAAATAGGGTTAGCAGGGTTCTACTGGTGTTTCTATTCTCATCCTGGGGGAGCGCTATAGGGACTTTTCTTGCCTTCAAATGGCTCAAGGACTTGATATGAAATAAAAAAGGCCCCCTTCAGGGGCCTTTTAACCATCTTGAGCAAAAGGCATCAAAGGTTGACCGTGAGATTTTTCAATATTTCGTTCACTGCCGAGTAGGGGTCAAGCTCTCTGGACCTCAGGCGCTTAATTATCCGCTTTAACTCCTCATTTCCGCTTAAAGCCTCCTTAATTTTATTGAAGGCAATCTCCTTTACGAGATCTGTCAGGAAGCGTTGCTGCCGCTCCTCAACGCGCTTGGTCAGGAGGCCGGTATCTATAAGATGCTGCCGGTGAGCAAAAAAGTTGTCCACCAATTCCTCGATGCCGACGCCCTTTGCCGCAATGGTTTTCATCACCGGCGGCATCCAGGAGGAGTCTCCGTGGTCACGCATCTCAAGCATTACGTTAAGCTGTTTTACCACCTCGTCTGCGCCGGGTTTGTCAGCTTTATTGACTATGAAAATATCGCCGATCTCAAGTATTCCAGCTTTCATTGCCTGGATATCATCACCCATACCCGGGAGGCTAACCACAGCGGTTGTATGCGCCAGGTCGACAATATCAACTTCATCTTGCCCTACGCCGACTGTTTCAATGATGATTACATCGTAACCCATTGCGTCAAGGACAAGCGAACCCTCAAAGGTTGCTTTGGAGAGGCCGCCCAGGTGTCCGCGAGTTGCCATTGAACGGACGAAGACTCCTTCGTCTGTAGCATGGCGCTGCATTCTTATCCGGTCGCCAAGGATTGCGCCGCCGGAAAAAGGGCTCGACGGATCAATTGCTATGACCCCAACCTTTTTGCCCCTTTTTCTAATCTCTGAGATGATCCTGTCGGTAAGGGTTGATTTCCCTGCACCAGGAGGTCCGGTAAGGCCAAGGATGAAAGCCCGCCCAGTATGCGGATAGATGGTTTTTAACTCTTCAACCCCTTCGGGATCTCCCTCTTCGAGTAGCCTTATGAGCCTTGCTCCTGCGAGTTGGTTGCCTTCGAGTGCTTTTTCAGCGTATCCCATCTGGTGTCCCCGAGAGTTTAGTATTGGAAAAATTTTGTAATAGTGATGATAACTGTAGCTTGTAGCTTACGTCGATAGGAAATATCCAAAGCCGCTGTGGTAAACTTGTGCTTCGGAAAAACTTTGAAATGAAACTTCTCCCGGTAAGAAAGGTTCAGATAAATGTGGTTTCTAGGTGAAACACTTGATTACGAGGGTCAGATAGTCAGGCCGCCAAGCGAAGCTAACTCTATAATTTTGCAAGCAACTGTTGGATGCTCTCACAACCGCTGCACTTTCTGCGTTACCTATCTGGCGAAGCGTTTTCGCTTAAAAGAGAAGGAGATAGTCGAGAGCGACATCAAAAAGGCCGCCAAGCTCTACCCGGAGGTCACTCGTCTCTTCGTTGCGGACGGCGACGCCCTCATAATGCCCATGGAGCGTTGGGAATGGCTTTTGGGCCTGATAAAAGAGCATCTGCCCTCCGTGAAAAGGGTGAGCGCTTACGCAACGGGTAAATCGGTTCGAAAAAAGAGCGACGAGGATCTAGCCAGATTGAAAGAGCTTGGACTCGGCATCCTCTATCTTGGAGTCGAAAGCGGTGATGACCCGACTCTTGAGTACATCAAGAAGGATTCCACTGCCGCCGAGCTGGTTGACGCTGGCCAGCGTATTAAAAAAGCGGGGATCAAGGTCTCCATAACGATACTTCTTGGCATAGCCCCTCCGGGACGGGAGATGGAGCACGCTGTAAACACCGGCAAGCTTATTACTGCAATGGACCCGGACTACGTTGGCTGTCTTTCGGTTATGGTTTGCGAGGGGACAGAGCTTGAAGGGCTGGTCAGGAGCGGTAAACATCTGGTACCCGACGCTACGGGTTATATGCGTGAGCTTAAGGGAATTCTTGAAAACACAAGGATGACCCGGGGGTTATTTATGTCAAACCATGCGTCGAACCACCTGCCCCTAAAGGTAAGGATGCCGGGTGGCCGCGAGGCGGCTATAGAGATGATTGAAAAAGGGCTACGCGGAGAGGCAAGGCTGAGACCCGAGGGGTATAGAGCCCTTTAAGCCCGCCCCGCGAGCGCCAACAAGCCATCCCGCAGAGCCTTTCTGTCGAGCTTCCCGTTGTAGTTTTGTGGAAACTCATCGACGGGGAAAAAATCCCTGGGCACCATGTAGGTCGGTATGAGCTTGCCTGCCTTTCTTTTTAGCTCAGACGCAGAAAGCTCGCAGCCCCTAACCGCGGCGAGAAGGCACTTGGTCAAACCATCCTCAATCGGACCGGCGACAACAGCCACCTCCCCGGCGCCTTCGATGGCCATCAGGGCGCTCTCGACAGCCTCCAATTCCACCCTGTTTCCCATAACCTTTATCTGCCCGTCAGCTCTGCCGAGAAAATGCAGGTTACCGTCTCGCGTGAGCATCCCCATATCACCGGTCAAATACCAGCGCTTCACCTTGCCCCCAGCGCTCTTCAATTTTACAAATACCTGTTCGGTCTTTTGGGGTTCTCCCAGGTACCCAGGCGCAAGCTGTGGGCCGCTAATTGCGATTTCACCCACGACATCTTCTGGTAGAAAGTTTCTATCGGCGTCCAGAATAGCTAGCTCGCACCCCTCATAGGGTGTCCCGAGGGGAAGATGTCCCCGGCCTGGGGTCGCGGATTCATGGACAATGTTTGGTTTTATTCTGTATCCGGTGCAGACAACCGTGCACTCTGTGGGTCCGTAGACGTTTTCCACCGCAGAATGGGGGGCGGCAGCTAGCCATTTCGTCACCGTCGCTGGCTGTAGAGGCTCTCCGACGAAGAGCGTTAGCCTAAGCGAAGGGAAGAGGTTGGCCCTAATGGCGCCCATTCGTTCAAGTAAAGAGACGACAGATGGTACCGAGTACCATGTTGTAAGCTGGTGGTCCCTAATGAAAGCCGCCGGGGCAAGGCGAGCTCCTTTCGGGACACAGTAAGTTGCCGCGCCTACATCCCACGCGCCAAAGAGATCCAAGAGGTACGGGTCCCAACCCAGTTCATTGAAATGAGACACGCGGTCATCCCGGCTGAAGTGGTAGCGCATATGGGAAGCCTTTAGGTAGGCATCGATATTTGATAGTGTTTGACCGACCATCTTTGGCGGCCCTGTTGAGCCGGAGGTGAACATGATATGAACGACACTATCCGGTTGAACCGAAGCGGGAGAGGGGAAGTGTTCCATTTCCCCGTCAAAGGGCACCGATGAGAGGTCGAGGGATGGCACGGCAAAGTCATCAATATGTCTCGCCCCGTTTTTATCATGGATAAGGAGGGTGCAGCCAGCTTTGGAAAGTAGCCCTTTGACGTAACTTGTGGGAAACCAGGGGCTAACGGGTACGTAGCATATGCCGGCATGAAGGGAAGCAAGGAGCGCTGCGTATATATCCACGGTGTCAGCCCCTAGGAGGGCAACAGGCGAATTTGGAGCAGTTCTCTTTTTGATCAGCCGGGAGAGGGTCGCCGCGCGGGCTGCGAGCTCCCCATAACTTATTTCGCGGCCATCGGTGAAGAGCGCAATTTTTTCGGGATATGCGGCTGCATTTTCAAAAAAGTACAGCGACAGATTGCTTCTGGTAGGCATGTCGATTCCCCCCCACAGGAAAATAATTAGCCATGAATATATGAAAAAAATATCTTAAATGTAAACCTTGATGAGTCAAAGCCAGTCAAAAGAGCCGAACCAATGGAGGCAAAAATAATTTTGTAGACGGGTTGACAACCAAATATAAAATGGTGAAATTATAAAAAGAGGAAATAATTTGGAGGAGTTCGGTACCGCATAAGCTCTTTGCCCCCCCGGAGAGCAGCGCCGGGCTCCTCCTCTTAAATCAAGAGGCTCCGCTAGTACGCGGGGCCTTTTAATTTTTTTGATGGGGCAAAGAAAAAGGCAGAGCCAGCGGCCCTGCCTTGATTCGACGTGAAAATAATGGAAATTCGAGACTTTAATGAGCCTTCGAATAGTTCCTTAGATTTTGCCCAAAATGATAAAGGCGATAACGAGCGCGTAGATGACAAGGGACTCGATGAGCGCGAGGCCGATGATCATCGGGGTGGTGAGCTTGCCGCTGGCGGCGGGGTTGCGAGCGATACCCTCAAGCGCGGTGGCTGCTGCGCGGCCCTGTCCGAGGGCGCCGAATGCTGCGGCGATGGCGATTGCTAGGCCAGCGGCCAGAGCGATCATGCCGGTGCCGACGGAAGCGTCAGCGGCGAATGCGGGGGCTGCCATGGCAACCATCGTCATGGTGTAGAAAACGCGTTTGAACATTTTTACTACCTCCTCTCGTTTGAGATTTATATGGCCCATGAGGGCCGGTATATATCTTAAATTTTAGTGCTCGTGCGCTATCGCTCCGCCAAGGTAGACCATTGTCAACAGGCAAAAGACGAAGGTCTGAACGAAGGAGACGAAGACACCGAGAAAGAGCGTGATCACCGGGACGCCGATGGCGACGAGGCTAAAGAAGATCGCGCCAACTTTATGGTCGCCGTTTATATTGCCGAAGAGACGGAGCGCCAGCGAGAGGGGCCTCGCCAAGTGGGAGATTATCTCAATGGGCAACATAAGGGGCGCAAGCCACCAGAAGGGTCCCATGAAGTGCTTTAGGTAGGCGAAGCCATGCTCTTTGAAACCATAGTAGTGAGTTGCAAAGAAAACGATGAGCCCGCAGGCCGCTGTAGTATTGATTGACTCGGTCGGCGGCAGGAAGCCCGGCACAAGGCCGATTAGGTTGCTAAAGAGGATGAAGAAGGCGAGGGTCCCGACCAGGTGTAGAAAGCGGGGCCACACATCGCCCATAGAGTCTTCCATGATCTTTGCTATAGCGGTGACCATGAGTTCCATGATGTTTCGCACGCTTAGCTTGCTTGTCGGGACGAGGTCTTCATCGGACATCTCGCCTGATTTTATCGAACGTTTTGCGATAAGGGCGAGAACGATGATGACCAAGCCGATTAGCAGCCCGGTCGATACATGGTAGGCGGGGTGCACCGAATGGGCAGCTGGCGCCTCTCCATGGGCCGCCGTTCCCTCATGGGTGGCTTCGCCGTGGCTGTCGAGCTCGAAATTCATCTGCTCGATGTTGTTTAATCCGGGGATGAAGGAAGTCCAGATAATATCGCCGCCGGCACTCATTTGTGATCATCCTCCCAGGGGGTCAGCCGCATAGCAGCTTAAAAAGCGTCTCTATAATTATCGCAAAAACTATCAGCGAGAGCCCTATCAGAAGCCCGCCGACATTGACCTTTAAATAAAGTACAGCTACACCCACAAGAGCAAATGTGAGCATAAATTTGAGCCAGTAAACAAAGGCTGCAAACCCTTTGCCCTTACTGCTGCCGCCTTCAAGGAGGGTGGTAACTACCATTGCCACAACCCTGAATGACGCAGCCGCCAAAAGCCCCCCAAAGATAATCGCCAGCGAGAGCCGTTTTCCTTCATAAAACCATGCAGCGATGGCAGCTGCGGCAATTAAAAGAAGATTGAAGAGCTCTATTCGGCGTATGGAAATCTCTTTGGTGCCGCCATCTCCATCTTCAGGGGCCAATACGGGGTCAACCATCTTCGCCGCCGTCCTTGGCCTCCTCCTCCGCTTCCGCTTCCAGTCTCTTCGCGAGCCTGTATAGGCTCCTGACACCGGCCGCCGTACCCGCTGCCATCCAGAAAAGCGCCATCCAGGGCGCAGTCCCGAAGATGTCATCGAGAAAGATGCCAATTAAGAGGCCAACGACCACAGAGACGCCCATCTCCAGCGCACCCGCGCTGTAGTTGGTCCATCCCTTCATCTCTCTTTCTCGTTTTTCCTTCACTCTCTAGGCCTCTTTAGCGAGAGGCGGGACGAAAAATAACGCCGTCTCAGAGCCGGGGAATCTATAGCACGCCGGAGTTAAATGAGTCAAGCTGCTATATAAGTATCTACAGCGTCGCCCATACCTGATCCGCGGCTTCAACCGTACGTTCTATATCCTCATCGGTATGCGCCAGGCTCATAAAACCAGCCTCGAACTGGCTCGGCGCGAGGTTTATGCCGCGCTCAAGCATGCCGAGAAAAAACTTTCCGAACCGGGCCGTATCAGATTTAAGCGCCGTGTCGTAATCGTATACCGGCCCCTCCTGAAAGAAGGTAGTGAACATGGCGCCTACCCTTGTAAAGAAGGCCGGAACGTCATATTTCGCGGCAACTTCCCGCATCCCGGCATCCAGCTTGGCCGATTTGGCTTCAAGCTGTTCATAGGTGCCGGGCTTTCTGAGCTCGCTAAGAGTAGCTATGCCTGCGGTCATCGCCAAGGGATTGCCGGAGAGCGTACCTGCCTGGTATACGGGGCCTACCGGGGAGACCTTCTCCATTATTTCACGTTTGCCGCCGTAAGCGCCGACGGGGAGGCCACCGCCGATTATTTTGCCCATAGTGGTCATGTCCGGGGTGACACCGAAACGCTCCTGAGCGCCGCCCAATGCAACGCGAAAGCCGCTCATCACCTCATCGAAGATCAGGACAATTCCCTCACGCTCCGTAATCTCCCTCAACCCTTCCAGGTAACCCTCCTTGGGCTCAAGGCAGCCCATGTTGCCTGGTACGGGTTCCAGAATGAGGCAGGCGATCTCTCCTTTGTTGGCAGCTACGAGCGCTTCAAAACCCTCCAAATCATTGTATTTGACCGTAAGGGTGTTTTTGGTCACATCTGCGGGCACGCCCGGGCTTGTGGGTACGCCGAAAGTAGTGAGACCCGACCCGGCTTTTACCAGAAAGGAGTCCTCATGGCCGTGGTAGCAACCTTCGCATTTGACGATCTTGTCTTTTCCGGTGAAGCCCCTCGCGACACGGATGGCGCTCATGGTGGCTTCCGTGCCGGAGTTGACCATGCGGACGACGTCAACGGAGGGTACGCATTCGACGACCAGCTTCGCCATCTCAACCTCAAGGGGCGTTGGCGCGCCGAAGGAAGCTCCTGCCTCAAGGGCCTTGGCTGTAGCTTCAATTACCGGTGGATAAGCGTGACCGAGGATCATTGGTCCCCAGGAGCCTACGTAGTCGATGTAGCAGTTGCCGTCTACATCATAGATTTTCGAGCCTTTTGCGCTGGTGATAAAGGGCGGGTTTCCGCCGACCGCTGCGAAGGCTCTCACGGGGCTGTTTACGCCGCCGGGGATTATTTTCTTGGCTTCTTCAAAAAGTGCCGTGGATTTGACGTGCTTCATAATTTGGGGCCTCCGATTGGAGTATTGAAAGTTCTGAAAATACCCGGTTTTTTCTAGCATGTTAATTGAGGCAAGGCAACCCGCAATAACCGTGAACGCCTTGAATAATTGCGAAGGCGCATGTTATATTCGCAACTTGTGTGGATAAGTTGTTTCACCCTCGTGAATGGGTGTTATGGGGAGTGCGATACCATGAAACTGTTAAAGTTGGCGGCGGCGATGCCACTCCTGATGCTCTCGGTGGGCTCCTACGCTGCTGTTGGCGCTTTTGGAGAGCCTGAGTTCGCGAGAAATATCTTTTCGACGCCGGACAAGATATTCCTGTCAGGCAATGCGGGCATCACCGCAATTGCGGCAGACAGCGCCAATAATATGTACCTGACAACCAATAACAGCGGCCTTATGGCCGTCACCGTTTCAGGTGAATCCTTTAAGCGTATATCAACGTCCTTTCCCGCCAACAATAACAGATACCCCGGCGAATATCTCCTTAGCGACGCCCTAAGCGCCATAACATTCGCCTCATTCGGGGGCAACGAATATTTTTTCTTCTCATCCGCCGACACCGCCGGAAACGCCGGGGTGCAGTGGGGACGCTTCACAGACAGATTTCAGTTCGAGGATCGTATCGCTTTGAAGGCAGGAGCCAACGCCGAGGCCGCGAAGGATATTCCGGTAAATGCCCTGGCTTATGAGCCCGTTAACAATATCATCTATGCAGCGTCTGAAGAGGGGCTGGTCGAGATCGAATTAGACGAAGACACTGGGCCCTCTGTCTCCAGGGTTGACCCCTATACACTCTCCTCAACCCGCCCTGACCTCAACAGGATATGGAGGGTGACCAACGCTACGGAGTTTAACGCCGGTATCCCCGCCATGGCTTTTATCACCAAGGAAGTTTCCGGTGAGGATCAGACCGGGAAAAACATATACCTTTTCACCCCCGGCCAGACCAACCCTATCTCAACAGTTGGTCAGCCCTTGCCGCTGGCAAGACTCGCCGCGATAAAGGATATTGACGGCGAGCTTTGGTATGCGCAAAAAGGTGTGGATACGGGAATATCCGCAAGCTCGCGGCTTAGGAGGCTTGGCAAATACATAAATAGTTCAGGAACTTTTCAGAAAGTTTCCGTTGCAGATTTTGAGCCTCCACAGGGTTATTACACCAACGACAGCTTTCAGGTGAATGATTTTACCTTTGATCCCTCAACAGGAGCACTCTGGCTCGCTACGACTGGCCGAGCGTTTTACCAGATACCCGATACCGGCGGTTTTTACTCCTCACGAGTTTGCGACCCGGGGGATTGGACCGACCCCTCCGATGATTTCTACCGGGGAGACAACTCCTCTTGTGCCTACCCCGGCGGCGGGTGGAGGCCAATAATAAAAAACGACAACTTGACCGAGGGCGTGCCCAACAGCACTCCGCACCTATACTTCACCGCCATGAGCGATAGCGGAGGGAACGTTTGGCTTGGGTCAAGTCTCGGAATAAGGGGCTTCATCTCCCGCTACATGGCCTTAAGCGCTACGCGCTACATTGGAGTTAACTCCATTGCAGAGGTGAACCTTGACGACGTAAATCCGGGTGCTGCGCCCTATATCTCGATCACCGTAGGGTCAAATACTGTACAGCAGCCGATTTTGTTGGATTCCGAAGGTAAGCTGACCCTCTACTTTGGATTTACCTACGATGAAGAGCTCACCCTCTCTCCGCTGACATTTCCCGTAACGTCCACACCCGATGGGGTTGACATAACAGTTGAATATTACAAAGATATAAATGATATTTTGGACAATCTCCCTCCGACCCTGAGAGCCGCCGCTACCTGGGCCGAGATATTGGATTTTGAGGATGACCTCTTCATCGGCGGCCCCTGCTTTCTGGAGACTCTGGGTTGCGTCGAGTGATAAAGAGGGGTGTCGCGGTAACACTCTCCCTCTCCCTGTTGGTCGGTGGCTTCGCCTATGGAGCCGATGAAGCTCCACCGCCCCAGGATTCCAAAATACACCTCAAAAAAGCTCTATATGTCCATCGAGCAGCCGGCGATAAAATTTTCGCCGAATCCCGTAAAATCAAGAAGGGAGACATTCTCTGGAATATCCTCAAAAACGATTACGGGATATCGGCTGACAATATCCCTGAGTTCATCGAAGCGTTTCGCCAGGTTAATCCGGGCGTCGACCCCAACAGGCTCTTTGTGGGCCAGGAGATCAGGGTTCCCTTTAAGGTGGAGATTGACGCCGCGCCTCCCCCTGAGCAGGCTGAGCTGGCCCTTGAAAATAACACCTATCAAGTACGCTCCGGAGATAACCTCTGGAAAATCTTAAGGCGCGATTATGGAGTTACTAACGCTGGAATGGGCCAAGCGCTTGCGGCGGTGAAGAAGGCCAACCCCTCTGTCAAAGACCTTGGCAAGTTGTGGGTCGGGCAATTTATCGTGATTCCTTTTGCACGCAGCTCCGAAGAGGAGCCTGAAAAGAGTGCGGCAGAAAAACCCGTGACCACCGCAGGCAAGGGAGAGGGTAGGGACAGTCTCTCCGCCAAGCAGGGGATTCCCGAGGGCGTTCTCACGATTCTCTCTTTGCTTGAGAAGTTGGAGTGCCGCGTAGAAAAAAACGGCGAACGCTTTATTCCACTATCGAGGGGTCGAACGGTCAGGCTCGATGGCGGCGATTTCCCATTTATCACCGGACCCGCCGGAGGCAGCGTCATCCTCGATCCTATGAATCGCCTCTCCAAACCCATAGAAGAGGCTGTGGTTGATAGCTGGGGGTATACGGTGCTAAAAGGCGCGCCGGAGTCGGTTGAAGGATACCTCGGCAAGCTCCTTGCGGTCCTGAAGTTCAACGAGCTTAAAGAGGGCGCAACAACTGTTTCGCTGGGTGAGAAAGAAACGCTGGAAGCATCTCCAAGGTGGACGGTTACGCCAAATCCCAACTCGTTATGGGAGGATGGAGTCCACATGATTTTCAGTGACTCCACCGGCGTTGACCCCATTCTGGCAGGTTTGTTGGGCAGGAAGGGCTTTCTTCTTCATTCGCTGGGCTTGACCCCCATCCGTGAGGATAGGACAACGCCGAATTTTGAAATTGCGGGGCTCACTCAGAGCGGGTCCATGGAGGGGGCGGCGAGTTTGCTCTCCTTGCTGGGCGTGGAGAACGAGCTTAGCCCCGCTGTTGTGCTTAAGCTTGATTCCGGCGTCAGCTATACGATAAGGCCGCCGATAACCTTTGAATATGGCTCTTTAAAGTATGCGGCAATACCAAAAAAACCAGCAAAAGCGGAGTCCGTGCTACTGAGAGCTGGTTATTTCACCTTTTCATGGGATGGCGACAGCCCTGCGCTTGGGAGGGTGGCAGACCTTATGGTGCTTCTTGGCGTAGAGCATAAGTTGCTTGAGTTGGCTCTCCCGGAAAATGGTTTACTGAGGCTTATCCTTCCAGGCATTGAGATAAATAATCAGCTTCTTTTATCCAAACTCTACCCAAATCTTGGGAGAGAAGCCGAGGAAAAGAAGATCTTTTGCACGGATGTAGAGCTCGGTGAAGCTGAAGCTGCGTTGCTTTTTAGGGAGGGATACCTTCCCTGGGTGCTAAAGTGAAGCCACTCGGCGCAGTGACGGTCGAAGAGCTCACCGCTTTACTTGAGCCGCTTAGGGCTGCCGGAAAAAAGATAGTATTCACCAATGGTTGTTTCGATCTGATACACCCCGGACACGTTACCTATTTGGCTGAGGCGAGAAAGCTGGGGGACCTTCTTGTCGTAGGTCTCAATACAGATGACTCTGTAAAGAGGCAGGGTAAGGGCGACGGCAGACCGGTAATGCATGAG
>PKTU01000184.1 GCA_002869005.1 Deltaproteobacteria bacterium | reverse complement strand
TCCTTCCGCAGGCGGTGGCGCGGTAATGCTCTGGTACGATTACAACCTTTCCGCAATAGTTGTACAGAAGGTTGACAACGACGGCAATTTCGTATGGAACGATGGTGACCCTGTCGAGCTAAGCAGCAGCGGCAGTTGCCCGCGCATCGCCACTTACGGAGGCGATACCTTCGTCGTCTGGTATAACGTGGACGCAGTAATGGTTCAGAAGATCGACGCTGACGGCAACGTCATGTGGGGAGCCGGCGGCCTCGTGGCCTCCGAAATGGCCTATCCTAATGATGAAGAGATAGCAGCAGACGGAAACGGTGGCGCCTACGTAACATGGGCCACTGACGGCGTACCCTACGCACAGTACATTGACAGTGAAGGCAATATAGCTTGGGAGAGCGACCTAGCTCTCACCACCCAGACCGATTTCTCCGGCACCCCCCAACACCCACGCCACACTTCCGAGGACGGAGAGGGCGGCTTTGTCACAACCTGGTACACATCCGACGACGTAATAAAAGCTCAGCGTGTTGACTCCATGGGTGCGCTTCTCTGGTCTGATGCCGGCGCTGATGTAGCTATGGGTGAGAGTATCTCCTATGGACCGAAGATCACCTCCAACGGCCAAGGCAGCGCCGTGGCCATCTGGGTTGACAATAGGTATGACGCAGGCTCGGACAGCAGCTCCTATGACGTCATGATGCAGGGAATTTCAGGTGAAGGTGTTGCCGGAAAACCCGATTATACGCCTTCCTCCTCTTCCTCCAGCGGTTGCTTCATTACCACCCTGGGGATGGAGAACTAGAAGTCGTCATTTAAACTGCTTTACTATGCAATAACGGTAGGTAATTAAAGGAGGGCTTACACTCTATAGAGCGTAAGCCCTTCTTTTTGTCGCAAATTGCCGCAAGTAAACAAGTTTTTGTTCAGTCCCGCGGCTCCATAAAACTAGGCACATGACAACTTTAAAAACGTTGCGTTATGAGCGTATTCTCTCACGTGTGCCGCATAATTTCAAAAAGGTGTGTTTTTGGTTTGGGCGAAAGTGGCCCTGCCATAGCTAATTATCAAGTATTCTGCCACCTTCAAAAACTTTACGGGCGGCCCTTTTGTTAAACACGATTAGACCAATCGTAGAATTGGAGGCTGAAAACAGGCGGGCAACTTCTGCATTGGTTTTCCTGCCTGTAGTCAACATCTCAATCCTGCGGGTGCCGTTGTGTCTATTGCTTCGGTGAGGGAGCGAAATCCAGAGCCCTTACCTTCGATAAGTTCCATGATGGCCAAAAGATCTTTTAGAGAACGAGAGAAACGGTCTAGTTTCCAGACACGGCTATATCTTCGTTTCTCAGGAAATCTATCATTTGGTGGAGTTGGGGTTCCACCAGATGCATGGTCCTCAAATATGCGATCTGCTCCGGCAGCGAGTAACGCATCTACCTGTGCTTTGGCGTCTTGTTTGTCAGACCTTGAAACAAGCGCATAGCCTATCATCATGGCAATCCTCCTTCCTCAAATGACAAGGGCCACCTTCATAACGAAGATGGCCCGGTTTTGGGAACTATTTGCTTAATTACATTTGATTTTCCGGTTATACATTCTCGCGATAAGAAAATGCCATCAAAGATACAAGGTAACCTTGATTATAATAATCAAGTATGTTTAAGGAATATTGACAGTCAGCATCGGAAGAATTACCATTCTGTCTTACTTTCACGAGGATATGATGGCGTTTATTTTCTCCAAAAAGATTTTTGTGGTTTTCTCCGTACTCTGCCTAATTGTTGCAGGGGCCAACGGGCTGTGCGGTTCCTGCGAGAGCTACGGAGATTTGCCCGGCGTGGTTGGCACTGAGTCGAGCTGCCACAGCAGTAGCTTTGCGAAATCTGCCGTAGGAGAAGGGGTTGCTTGCGAATGCTGCTCTGAAGATGATTGCACTTTTTCTTCGGAAAGTGGCGCGACCATCCAGAAACATTCAACGATTCCGTACCGGGTTGCTCAAGCAACACCCTGCCCGCCCTTCGATAAGTTTGAAAAAAGTCGCCCTCTGCTTCTCACTAAGGTGGACCCTTACGGGTATTCGCCTATCTTCAAGATTCATCTAAAGCTCTCTTCTTTTCTCTGCTAAATATTCCCTGAAAATCTAAAAGTCATGGGAAAACCTGCCAAGTAGAGCCTGCAACACAGTTTTTCCCACCAAATTAGTCTCATGGATTTCTTTGCCTTGGGAGTGCGCTCCTAATTAGGCGAGTTGACTTTCCCGCGTTATGAACTGCGGGGGGAGTTTTTTTATGTCAAAACAAAAGAATGATTTCTCAAAGTTCACCGCTAAAAAAGAGATGATCATGAGCCCTGAAAAGAAAAGGGGGAAATTGATTTTATTCTTTTTAGCGTTAGGCGTTGCAGCCGGGTTAACAAGCACTGTTGCTATTAAGATGATGTCCGGCAATGCGAATGAAGGATCAAAGGGCGCTATCTTTGGAAACAGCTCCGTAAATGGAGATATTTCACATCCCCTTATTGATTTCGAAGCCGGGGTCTTGCGCTATTTCACCTTCAAAGCAGACCCCGTGACCACCGTCAAATACTTTATCGTGATTGGAGAATACGGATTAATTGCAGCAAGATTTGATGCATGTGCAGAATGTTGGCGTTCCGGCGATGGACACCGGCAAGAGGGCGATAGCCTCCTCTGCAATACATGCGGTAATTCATACCCGATAGCCGACCTCGACAAAATATCAGACCCCTGTATACCGCTGCCCTTAGAAGCATGGATTAAAGATGAAAATGTCTACGTTTCAACTGCGGCACTTCAAAAGATGGGTAAATATTTCAAGGCTATAAAGGGGGAAATATAAATGAAGCTAAGAGACATAGCACTTCTCAACATGCGCAGACGAAAGGCAAAGGCGGCGTTCAGCCTTGTCGGGCTGATGATAGGTGTCGCGACAGTTGTCGCCCTCATAACCCTATTTCAATCCGTTAGCCACAACATACTTCACAAGATGGAGAAATACGGCGCCAACATAATGGTGGTGCCCAAAACCCAAAACCTTTCATTAAGTTACGGCGGACTCTCCTTAGGCGGGGTCTCTTTGGAAACCAAGGAGATAAGTGAGAAGGACATTAATAGGATTAAAAACATACCTACCAAAGGCAACTTGGCAGCGGTGGGGCCTATGGTTCTCGGGGCAGTCAACGTTGACGGCAAGGATGTGATGCTCGCGGGAGTGGATTTTTCCGTTTCCCGACTTCTTAAGCCATGGTGGGACGTAGGCGATACGCATCTCTCGGAGGGAGATGTTGTCGTGGGCTCAACAGCAGCAAAAATGCTGGGGCTTACACCCGGCAAGTCCCTAAT
>PKTU01000116.1 GCA_002869005.1 Deltaproteobacteria bacterium | reverse complement strand
TATGGTGGCGGTGCAGGGACTTGAACCCCGGACTCTGCGGATATGAGCCGCATGCTCTGACCAGCTGAGCTACACCGCCGGAAGGGGCGCTATTATACTTTGGATGAACTGCGTGTCAAGGTTGAAAGGCGCCATCCTATAAATCAAATAAAAGTATGCTGGCGGTGTACTCCTTATCGAGAAATCCCTCGGACTTTACGAGAAGCGCATAAAGACCCTTTTCGGATTTTGCAGGGGTGGTCGCCGCGAAAAAGCCCTGAAAAGTCGGACTCATCCATACGGGACGCATGGCAAGGCCATCCCAGGAGTATGCCCTTAGCACACCGTTGTCGTAGCTGCCCATGTTACGGGTAAGCTGGAAACCCTCCTGGTTGTCATGAATAACCAGTAGCCCGTTTAGCTCAGAAGCGGGAGAGTTGACCTCATACCTGTCGCCTTCGAGCAGGGTCTGTTGGTTACGCATTTCGCCCACAAAGAAGGAGCGCCCGCCCATGACAACCTCTTCAGTCTCATAGAGCTTTGAGTTGTCGGGACCGTAGATCCGCACATGGTCAAACTCATCAATAATCAGCGTGTCCACGCGAGCGGAGCCATTGGCGGAAATCCAGCTCACGTTTACTGGCATCTGGTTACCCTTCGTCACGATCTCCTTACCGCGCTTGATCTCATTACCTTCCAGCGAGTAGCTGTAAAGCTGCCTTTTGAAGACCTCCGGCCCCCCTTTTGAGCTTAGACCAATCAACTTGAACCCTTCAACTGGGTGCTTTGCAATTCGCACGAATGCTTTGACCTCTTCGCTTATAGGGGCGAGTGAGTTCGCGCCAAGCCGGTAAGCTTTAGAGTAGACGATATGGTTCCTGCTCCAAGAGACAAGGACCTCTGCGCTGCCGTCGCCGTCTATATCAGCGGTTGACGCATAGAGCGGCCTCGAAGGCAGGTCAAGCGGATGGCTTATAAGGTGCTCCGCCGCACCTCCCGCCACCGTGTAAATCGCCAGCTCTTCTTCCATCAACATTACAAAGTCGTCCGCGCCGTCGCCGTTAACGTCCAGCACGTCCAGTGTGCGCGGCTCCCCTTTTAGCGTCCCAAGGAGCGAATAGTTCCCCGTAACGCCGCTGCCCGCAGCAGGGGAAACGGCCTGCATCGCGGGGGCACTCTGAATCTTTGGCGATACAACGGGAGTTGCGCCCACAGTTTGAGGCATTGAAGCGGCGGGCACAGAGGGCGCCAGGTGGTTCTTTAGGCGCTGGGCAACCTTTGAAAGGCCCTCCATCAGCTTCTCCTTGTCGGAGACTGTTTCATAGGTACGCTCTCCGGCCTTGGTACCGGCGACGTTTACGATGGAGCCGTCAATTGAGTAGACACCCCCCAGAAGGGTTATGGTTGTTTTAATCTTCCAATCAGCCGACTTTTCCGAATCTGCGCTCGTTACCACCTCGACGCCTGGGCCCGCAACCCTGCTAGCCAAAACAGACTGGATACCGGCCCCCATAGCCGAGAGCTCGGGCGCATTGAAAATCTCCACGGGCTCAACCGAGACGACTAGCGCGTGGCATACCGTCACCGCCGCGAAAAGAAGTGCCGCCAGCGTTGTCAATAATCTCTTTATCATAACCTCTTCCTCATCTAAGTAGCCCGTCATCGGGGACGGACTCGAAAAAACTGTAGAAACCTGAGCGCGCTATTATAACGTGATCCACGACTTTTATACCCAGAAGTTTTCCAGCCTCAAAAAGACGCCGGGTCAATTTGATGTCACTGGCCCCCGGGGCGGGGTCGCCACTTGGGTGGTTATGGACGAATACGACAGCTGCCGCGCCCTCCCGTATGGCGGTGCGGAACGCCTCTCGGGGATGCACCAGACTCTCCGTGAGAGAGCCTTCGCTGATAAGCTCCTCCCGCAGGAGCCTTGAGCGAGAGTCCAGCAAGAGGGCGTAAAAACGCTCCCTTTCCAGGTGTTGCAGCCTCGACCGGAAATGCTCAAAAACCGAACGCCCATCATTCACCGGGCTACGCTCGGCAAGCGGTGATGCTCCAACACGCCTGCCGATCTCCAATGCAGCGGCGATAGTGGCGGCCTTTGCAGGGCCCATGCCGCTCACCACCCCGATCTCTGTAGCGCCAAGCCTGGCAAGCCCCTCCCAGGACTCTCCGCCGAGCATCCAGAGGGCCCTAGCCACATCCAGCGCCGTCCTCCCGCCGGATGTCCCTGTCCTGATCAAGATTGCTAAAAGTTCCGCGGGCCCGAGCACTCCGGGGCCCAGCATGAGGAGCTTTTCACGAGGGCGCTCCTCATCGGGCCATGTAGGTATGGTCCTATCAACTCTATTCATAATTCCCCCCTGCCCAACTCAAACCATAAGAGACTATTTTTTCAACTCTTTAACCCTGAGGCGGCTTTAAGCGCAACCTCCATAACTTCATACAGAGGCACGCCGCTCTGGATTGCAATTTTTCGGCACTCCTCGAATTCCGGCGCTACATTAATAAGCTCGCCGTTTAAAATACCTACCTTCACGGAAACATCACCCCACGGCGTCTCAACGCTGACAATCTTTCTCACCGCCTCGGTGCGCCCAACCGAATACTCCCTTACCCCAAGTGTCGAGGAAGCACTAAATAGCGCAGCCTTAACCCTCTCTACATCCCCCCCCTCGCACAGCGCGGATATCTTACTTGCCGGGCGGCCCTTCTTCATGAGTATCGGGGTGAGCCAACTGTCTAGAGCGCCGGCGTTTAAACATTCATCAATAAGGGTAGCGAGCACCTCGGGGGTCAGGTCGTCCAGGTTGGCCTCCAGCACTTTTAGCTCACGCTCCAAAGTGTCACCCAGATATCCCAAGGTCAGCCGTGGCGTTTCCCCGGAGGACTTTTCATAAATAAGCTCGCCCCGAATGTCCAAAGCGGCGAGGGCTTTTGCCAATAGGGCCGCTTCAACTTCGATGTGAGCGCTTTTCTTTACAACTCGCTCTCCCCTTATTATCTCCTCGATCTCCGGGGAGATGACCGACGGCATCGGCAGCGGCGAACGTGTAACCTTCTCAACATTCAAGAGGACTAGTCCCGCAATGATAAGGGAGCTCTCGCGGGTAAGGAGTAGCGGCGCTGCCGACTCCGCCTCCATGAGCGCCAGATAATCCCTGTAAGCAGGTGATTCATCGGCGTCCTCGGACAAAAAACGGGTCCTCTCTTTGCGGGAGAGCCCCAGCCCGTCCAGCGCCTCAGAAAAGCCCTCTATGGTCGCCCCCGCGGAGAGGTCAATGTGCAATATCTTTTTCATTTGAAGCTCCCGTAACCCGGATTCTTATCCATGAGCGTAACAGAGGCCCATCGTGGGGTCACCGTGAATTTTAACTGTAGCGCCAAATGGGTTTATACTCCTCACCCTTTCGGGTAATATTTACACCTCATAAAGGCAAGGGCATCGTAATAGAGGAGATAGCGCGCGTGTCAACCCCCTCCGAGAGCGAACGCAAGAGAGCACGTGAGCTTGGCGAGCTCATCAGCTACCACAATGAGCGCTACCACCTTCTGGACTCCCCTGAGATATCCGATGCCGAGTTCGACGCCCTCTTCAGGGAGCTGGTTGACCTGGAAGCGCGCTTCCCCGAGCTCAGGACCCCCGACTCTCCAACTCTAAGGGTCGGCGCGCCGCCTCTCTCGGAATTTCCCGTGGCTCTGCATGCCGAGCCAATGTTGGGGCTGGAAAACGCAACGGATGAAGTTCAGCTCCTCGATTTTGAACGGCGCGCAAGAAAATTTCTTGGAGAAGCGGGGGAGATTTCTTACGAATGCGAGCCGAAATTCGATGGCCTCGCCGTTGAGCTCACATATGAGGATGGCATCCTCACCCGCGCTTCGACCAGAGGCGACGGCATAAGCGGTGAGGATGTAACCCCAAACCTGCGAACCCTGCCTACCATCCCCCTGAAGCTGACGGCCCCCCATCCCTCCCTCGTTGATGTAAGGGGGGAGGTTGTCATGCTCCTTGAGGACTTTAAAGAGCTAAACGACGAGCAGGATGAAAGAGGTCTCCCGCCCTTCGCCAACCCCCGTAACGCAGCGGCCGGTTCGGTTAGGCAGCTGGATTCCAAAGTCACCGCAAAGCGCAAATTGACTTTTATCGGTTACGGCATTGGAAGGCTTGCAGGGTTTGAATTCAACTCCCAGCTTGAGGCTATGGAGGCTATGGCCGACTGGGGATTTTTACCCAATGATTCAAGGGTCCTCCTCTCCTCTATAGTAGAGGTGGCGGCATACTGCGCTGATATCGAAAAGCGTAGGGAGGAATTCCCCTACGAGATCGACGGCTGCGTGATTAAGGTTGACGACCGCGAGCTTCAAGCGAGGCTCGGCAACAAGTCCCGCTCCCCCAGGTGGGCTATCGCCTATAAGTTCCCCCCGATGCAGGCAAGAACGAAGGTGGAGGATATCCTGCCCAGCGTCGGACGCACCGGCGCTGTAACCCCCGTCGCGGAACTTGCGCCAGTCAACGTGGGCGGGGTAACCGTAAGCCGCGCAACTCTCCACAACATGGATGAGGTTATACGTAAAGACATACGGATTGGGGATATGGTAATTGTCCAGCGGGCGGGGGATGTCATACCCGAGGTAGTGCGTGCCTTGAAAGAGGAGCGCACCGGTGAAGAAGAAGAGTTCAAGATGGTGGAGCACTGCCCTGTTTGCGGAGCAAAGGTTACGCGCCCAGAGGGTGAGGTCGTCTACCGTTGTGAAGGGCTTGCCTGCCCCGCACAGTTGAGGGGACGGTTAAGGCATTTTGTCTCCCGAAGGGCTATGGACATTGAAGGGGTGGGTGAGAAGCTCATCGACCAGCTGGTTGACACGGGCATGGTTAAAGATATCGCCGACCTCTTTACCCTTACCAAGGAAGTGCTTTCCGGAATGGAACGCATGGGCGAAAAGAGCGCCAAAAACGTCATAAACGCCCTTGAGGAAGCCAAAACAAGAGAGCTCGGCCGATTTATAAACGCCCTCGGCATCAGCCATGTCGGCGAGGCCACTGCTGCAAACCTCGCCGCCGCCTTCAAGACCCTTGACGGCGTTATGAGTGCTTCAGAAGAAGCTCTGTTGGAAATAGAGGATATCGGGCCGCAGGTGGCCTCCTCTATTATCTCCTTCTTTACGGATGAAAAGAACGTCGAGACTATAGATAAGTTAAAAACGCTGGGCCTCTCCCCCGCTCAGCCGGAGGAGCGCTCTGGGGAAGACTCGCTGGGAGGGGCAATATTTGTCCTAACAGGTACGCTCTCGGTTATGACCCGCGAGGAGGCCAAGGAGACCATAAAGCGCCTTGGCGGGAAGGTTTCATCCTCGGTTTCCGCAAAAACGACCTATCTCGTCGCAGGCGAAAGCCCCGGCTCAAAGGTTAAAAAAGCGGAGGAGGCCGGGGTCACAATAATATCGGAGCAACAGTTTATTGCTCTGGTGAGCACTGCCCAATCAAAGCCTGAAACCCCCACCCCTGGCAATGTAAAAAAACACCTTTCACAGCAAAAACTTTTTTAATCATCCGACAAATCACACGGGCTACAAAAGCCAAAATGCCCACTCTTTAAGCGGTTAGGCACACCCATAAGCCACGCCTATGGACGCCATTGATATTATACGCCTTGTCTATGTGTACTCATTAACATATTCTCCGGTGAGTTTACGGGCTTTCTATTCCGTTGCTTTTATGCATATTTAAGATAGCTGGATTGGTAAGCATTTTACGTTAAATTCGCATGCCACTATGCGGCGTTGATTTAATTGCATCTCTCAACACCGGTATTCAGGGAGGAAAAGATGCGCAAACTATTGTATGCGGGAGTTGCCGTATCGCTAATAACAGCGCCAACGGCAGCCCTGTGCGCCGTGGAAGGATTGGACCTTTCACTGTCCACCGAGTTTAGATATCGGATGATGGACACGGACGGCGGCGACGAAAACGATTTGGATTGGCTAAACCGTCTTTCAGCCGATTACAAATGGCGTGGGGATATCAATGTAGATTTCTCCACACTCCTTTGGTACGGCAAGGACCTTGATGGCGGCTCCGGCGACGAGCCGACTGTGGACCAACTCGACACATACGGTTCCTCCGACACGCTGAGACTTTACCGTGCATCTGCAACGATGGAGCTCTCCGAAATCGTCGGCGCAACGGTTGGACGGCAGGATGTGTGGTCCGCTGAGCGGGCAACCCTGGATGGAGTCAGCCTCACCTTCAAATCGCCCTGCGGTTACATGGAGGGTGAGATATTCGGGGGCAGCCGCGTTTCCTTCTACTCCGACCCCGATGAAGACGATGTCTACGGCTTCAATTTCGAACTTCGCCCCTCCTCGTCGACCAGATTCACCTTTGAGGATATCTACTATCTGGAGAACACCTTTGAAGCGGCGATAGTCCAAAAACTAGGCTCTTTAGCCATGGGCCGCATTGCATACAGGCACTTCGACGACTCACCGGTCGAACTCTCCGCTGAGGCAGTGGTCAACGGATGGGAAGATGGCGAGCTGGTCCTGAGCTATAAAAGGAAACTCTCCGACGCCGATGACTCCTATGGTTTCGATTACACCGCTTTCGGAGACGAAGATGTGGAGGCTTTGAACTTCGGCACCTTCGCTCCCTATTCGGATTACGCTGTCGAGCTTAGGCAGATATTCGGTGACTTCTTCGGTTACGGCAAGTTGCGCCGACACAACCTCATCGACGAGGATGATGAGGATGAGTACAACACCGATTTCACCCAGGCAACCGCCGGCATCGGCTATTCGAAAGGCTCACTACGCATCGACGCCGAGCTCTCCCGCTGGGTCGAGTCGCGCTCCCGCAGCGACCTTGATGAAGAGAACTCATGGGGCTGGGCGCTCCTGGGAGAGAAGAAGTTCGATGGCGGCTACAAAACCGGCGCATCTCTGGCGCAGGAGACTTACGACACCTTGGGCAGGGAGCGTGAAACCTCCGCCGTGTGCGTATGGGGAACAGTCCCGGTGTTGGAGCTGGCTACCCTCGACTTACGATACCAATATGAAACCGACGACCTGTACGAGGATGACGGCATCGACTCCGTCTCCGAGTTCACAACCCGTCTAAACTTCAACTTCTAAAGGAGAGAACCAATGAGAATCTCAAGAAAACTTCTCATCGGCCTCGGCGGGCTGGGGTTGGCGGTGGCTCTCCTCGTAACGGGCTGCGTCGACAACGTAAAAAAACAGAGCGCCGCTGAAAAGCTGGGCAAGCCCTCAAGCTATGCCGACGTCTCCTTCGACCACTCGCCGCACGAGGATATGGATTGCAAAAGCTGCCATGCCTATGGGGCAACCGAGGGCTCAAAGGTCAGCGCAAGCAATCTTCCGGCGATGGATATATGCGTTACCTGTCACAAAGAGGGCGGCGACGCTCCCTCCGAGTGCTCCACCTGCCATTCGGAGATAAGTGCCATGAAAGCTCCCGCCGACCACGCCAACGGCTGGGTCAGGATGCATGGGAGCAAGGCCCTTTTCAGCAACAGCTGCAACTGGTGCCATGAAGAAAACACGTGCAGCGATTGCCACGCCACCGAACGCCCCATGAGTCACACCCCCACCTGGGCCAGATCGGGCCACGGGCGGGAGGCCGACTTTGACCGCAAACAGTGCGACACCTGCCATCAGGCGGATGAGTGCTCCAGGTGCCACCAGGTAAAACCCTTCAGCCACTACGGCGCGGGCTTTCGCTTCGCGGGGGGACACGCTGAGCTTATAGCCAAGCGGGGCGGCACCCGTTCTTGCAGGGTCTGCCATGAACCGGACCTTTGCGCGACCTGTCACTCTAACTAGTTTTGATTTTATTTTCGATAACTGAGGGATACCTCAAAATGCACAACCGTAAAGAGGAGGTGCAAAAGATGAAGAGAAGCATGCTTAGGAAACTCGGTGCCCTCGCGGTGGGCACGGCGATGGTCGCCGTAGCCTCCACTGCAATGGCGCACCTCTCCGACGTCCAGCTTCTGGACAAGAACGGCTACCCCCTTTCCGTGGGAAGCACTGTTCCTTACAGCCCCAAGATGACTTGCGGCAAGTGTCACGACTACGAGAAGATCACAAGCGGTTTTCACTTCATGCAGGGTTTCGATGAGCTAATCGACGACGAAACCAGACTCGCCGGGGAGAAGCCGTTTATCAAATCCCCAGGCATGTACGGCAAGTGGTGACCCCCTGCAACAGCTAGCAGCCAGTTGGCTGCCAAAAACAACGATGCTGATACAGCTACCATCGCCAAAGCAGGCATGGACCGCACCACCTTCGACTGGATTGGCAAAGGCGCGCTGAACCCGGGCACCCTGCTCAAGGTTCCTCCCTGCGGCGCTTGCCACCCGGGCAGCGGCTCCACCGAGTACATCCGTGATGTCGACGGCACAGCCGCGATTGACGAGGATGGCAACTACGTCAGGCTCGACACCGAATTTGACGAATTGGTCGCTTTGGGCCTCGTCTCCGAATCGATGTTTGACGGCGATCTCTTCCCGATGATGGCTGTCGCTTCGACCAATGAGAACAACAGCGGCGATATTCCAGAGAATCCCTTTGAGGTCACCGGTGTACTTGAGGGCGACTGTCTGCTCTGCCACATGCCCTCATACAACTTCGGTGCTCGCTTCAAGCAGATTTCCTACCGCAACTACCAGTGGGCTGCGGTTGCCGGCGCGAACCTTGGTTCCGTCTCCGGCAAAATCTTCGACTACACCAGCGAAGACTACAATAACTCAAACGACTGGGCTTCAGGCGAGTGGCATTGGGACGCAGACCCCGGCGTAAACTACGCACCCGGCATCGATAACGGCAATATCGTTGTCAAAGGCGAGGACGAGCTCTGGTTAAAGGGCCGCATCTTCGTCTCCTCCCCCGACTCCGCCGCTTGCCTGCGCTGCCACTCAGGTGCGGACTCCAAGAAGCGCGGGTTCGGTTGGGCCGCAGGTAAGGATGTCCACTTCGATCAGGGCATGGACTGTATTGATTGCCACGGCCTCGCGGGCGATACCGATGCCGAGCGTATGGAGCACAACATCGGCAAAGGCTATGCGCGCCTGGGTTCAGTGAGAAACGACCTTGACGGAACCAACGCCTATGACTGCGACGATTGCCACGGTGATTACATACTGGACCAGCACTCCGATGTCTTCGGCGGCCCCATGCACCTCGACAATATCGCTTGCCAGACCTGCCATATCCCCTACAAGGTGGATAACATGGGCTACCTCATTGACATGTCCAGCGGCAATCAGGTCTGGATGCTCCGTGATGGAACCACTCCCCGCTGGGCCGGTGACTTCGGCGCCATCAAAGAGGGTTTCGTCTGGTCGCCCTTCATCAAGAAATACGATCCGGACGGAGCTGGGCCTATGCCTGAGAAATACTACCCCTACGGCGCTAAGAGCTCTACATGGTTCGGCTATGTACCGGCTGGCAAGAACACCATACAGCCTTACATCCTGAAGAATGTCAAAGCTGTCTACGATGCTTTGAAGTCCGGGATGAACGCGCCCTCTGTTCCCGTCGATCTCGTTGTCGACGGCACCGGTTACAGCAAGCCCAACGTATCCGACCCCGAAGACGTTGCAGCAATGCTCACCGGGTTGGCGGCGAACCCGCAGACTCCCGCCGGAGCGGTTCCAGTATTCGTCTCGGAAGAGGCCGCTTACAAGCTCGACGGCGACGCCCTGGTATCCGCCCCCTACGAGAACGCGGAAACCGACCACAACTTCTCCATCTTCCACAACATCCGCCCTGCGGATGAAGCCCTCGGCGCCAACGGCTGCACCGATTGCCATTCAGCCGATGGTGCTCTCGTGAACACCCAGATAACAAATGTCTCCGGTTTCCTCAGCTCAAGGGATATCGAAGCCAACGGCGTGCTCGACGAGGCGGCGGTTGAAGCAAATGGAGAGACAATGCTTGAATTCGCCGGTTTTTCCGAAGAAGATCAGGCAATAATGCTTGATAAAGAACAGCTTGAGGTTATGGGCGAGTCCGGCAGCACTTCAGAGTGCTTCATTGAAGCGCTGATGTAGACCAATAACCAAGGCAAACTAAGAGGGCCGCCCTTCGGGGCGGCCCTTTTTTTTCCATTTGCAAATGGGCGGTGTTTTAAGAAGGGACAATTAGGTGTATCTTTAAACCTAAAAACCGAACTCAGCTGCAGACAGGAAGACTGATGCACCAATACACCCTCTATTCGCATTACGTTACTATCGCTCTTTACGCTGCGGCGCTGCTATCTACTCCGTTGGTGCAAAGAAGGGCCTTGATCCCCATTTCGCTGGCTTTTACCGGCTTTGCGGTCCAGCTGGCGCTCCTCATAGTCAGATGGGTTTCAGCGGGCTTCCTTCCGGTTACGGGGCTATTTTCCACCCTGCACTTCCTCACTATATTCGCGGTAGGAATAACGCTTTACTTTGCAATACGCTATAAAGCCGCACGCCTTCTTCCGGCTACGATGCTTGTGACTCTCTTGGCGCTCTGGAAAGCGGGCCAGGGCGATATGAACCTCGCGCCCCTCACCCCTGCCCTCGATACGCCGTTATTTTTTCTACACGTCTCCACCTCCTTCGCCGCCTACGGGCTCTTTGAAGTAGGGGCGATCGTCGCGCTCTACCGGCTAGCCGGGCTACCGGCCTCAACAAATGGCATGGAGAGGAGGATGCTGGACGAGTGCATATACATCGGGTACATCCTCTTCTCATGGTGCATGATTGCGGGGAGCCTCTGGGCTTATCTGGCTTGGGGAAGCTACTGGACCTGGAGAATCAAAGGGCTCTGGTCAACCCTCCTCTGGTTCTACTACTCCGGACTTATACATGTAAGGAATCGTCCCCGCTGGCAAAATACTCCGATAAATCTGCTCACTATCGCAGGGTTCGGACTCGTGCTCTTCACCTTCCTCGGACTTGGCCTCCTCTTCGAGACCTCGCATCCGCTTAAATAGGGAGGTGCAAAGATGAACGGTATAACAATGAAGACCTCTAAGACCAACCCCTTCTCCAGGATATGGGACCTCTTCGTAAGCCCCTCAGCCTTCGTAATATTGGCTATACTCTGGTGTCTTGACCTAGGACTGGGTTCGATTCTCGCCTACAAGCGGGACCCTCAATTCTGGATGAAGATGGACTCCCTCCCCTTCAGCCAGTGGCTCGATAGAATGGCGCCCGCCGAGTGGCCCGGCTCGCTATGGGTATACATACTCGTCGGGCTAACGTGGCTTATGGTTGCGAGCCTTTTGTTTTGCACGATCAACTGGTTTTTAAGGCGCAGGAAAAAGGCTCGCGGCATGGGCGAGTTTTTGGTGCACCTCGGCTTTTTACTGGTCTTCACAGGGTTCGTGATGGGGAGCGGCTGGGGAAGCAGAGTGCAAAATATAGCGCTCTTTCCCGGGGAGAGCACAAGAATAGAAGAGCTGGGGCTCGCGCTCACACTTGACGAGCTAAAGATTGATCGTGACGCCGCAGGAAACGTGCTGGATACGGTCAGCATGGTTACGCTAGCTGACTTTGAGGGCAATAAGCTGGATGGGGGCGAAGCCAAACTTAACAACCCCCTAATCCATGGTTCGACAGTGGTATACCCCAACAGCTCACGCCAGGCACCCAGGGACGTACTTGTAGATGTTGAGGGCCAGGGCGTCGTAAAAATTTCATACCCTGAAAAGAGCGACCTGAAAGATGGGCGAACCCTGGAGGTGATAAACTTCCTCTATCCCGGTCAACGAATGGGCAAATGGAATGGCCCCGGAGTATTTCTTACCCTATCGTCAGCTAAGGGACAAAGCCTCTTCACCTCATATCTTGGCTTCAGCAAAGAGCTACGCACAGCCACCTTCGGAAACCTCAAAATGACCCTCATGGGCGTTGATGCAGGGGACCAGGCTATCTTCAACGTACATCGCGACCCCGGCGTGCAGCTCGTCCTTTATGGTGCACTTATCCTCACCCTCGGCACCTTCTGGGCGCTAATCGGTTATCTGATGAGACCGGCCACGGTTGCGGCCGCAATAAAAGATGATAATGACAGTTAAAGCATGACGTGTTTTGTAGTGGATGGATTTAGAGCATCAGGCAACTGCCCTGAACCTGCCCTCCCTGCTCTTAACCGTCAGACCTTCAATCTCCATTAGTGATCCGAGCATCCTCTGCGCGCGCATCGGAACCCGGGTAAAGCGCACACCCATCTCATAAGCCACTTCCCCCAGGGTGCGTTTTCGCACTATCTCTCCACGCACCTCGACCACTCTACCATCTATTGAGAGCAATATTTCGATAGACTCACCCTTGCCGAGTGGCAGATCGCTTGAGAATGCACAGCCGCTAAAGCTCAGGTTGCCGCTTTTAGCTAGGCGCTCAACGCCGTCATTGCACCGATGCACGAGCATGGCGTGCGACTCCTGAAGTCTCGGCTCCGCCCTCAACATGCTCATCTGGATTTCCATAGCGTTCCTCCGGATAGCCGCCCTCAGGCGGCCGACTCCGCTATTTTGGCCCGGAGCACCGCTGCTTCATCCTCCAGGTTCAGGTTAAGCAACAGGAGATACTGACCGGGCTTTTCAAGAACCGAGATCACCTCTTCGGGGCTAACCATTACTACGTCAGAGCCGCTCATCGCCAAAACCCGTTCGGCGAATGGGTTTTCAACGCCCTCACGCTCCTTCAGATACTGCGCCACCTTTTTTAATGCCCTTATTGGCACACCCTCTCCCCTGAGCCTTTTAATCACCCTTAGCGCGACAACATCGGCGAAAGAATATTTGCGCCTGTTACCGGTGCCCCTCCCACCGGCGCTAAGCGAAGGCTTGACGAAGGCATTTCTGTCCCAGACATGCAGCGTGATTCTGCTTATCCCGGTCAGCTTCTCAACCTCTCCGACTCCGTAAGCTCTTACTACCGGGTCGGCTCGGCGAACTCTTCGTGGCCTTTTTTCAACCAATACGAAACTCCGTCAACAAAATATCCTTACTATTAAAGAGCTTTTCATCTTTTAGTTTATATAGATAAACAAAAAAATAACAAGACACAAAATATGGTGGTTCTTATTGCAAGCACACCAACAAGGAGGGTTTTTGGCTTTTGTAGAGGGTGAGGAGATGGTATTTGATTGAACAAAAATGATTGAGTGAAGCTAAATGGCGGATAATAAGAGGGTATTTCAGTAAAAATCTTGATGGAGAGAACTCTAACTGGTACTTTATTTATGCCTCGTTCATCACCATGGTTTAACTAGTGTGATGATATTTTTTTACATTCAAAAAAAGGAGTGTCGCATGAAGAAACTATTGGTTCTGTCCCTTGCGGTTGGACTATCGGCCATCTTTTCCACCGGAGCACTAGCAGCTACCAAGTACGTCACAATTGGCACAGGCGGCGTCACCGGCGTCTACTATCCCACCGGCGGCGCGATCTCCAAAATGGTTAACAAGAAGCGTGACGAGTACGGCATCCGAGCCACTGTTGAATCGACCGGCGGCTCTGTCTTCAACGTAAACGCGATCATGTCCGGCGACCTCGAATTCGGAGTTGTACAATCCGACCGCCAGTACCAGGCATTTAACGGCACCGCCGACTGGGAAGGTAAACCCCAGAAGGATCTTCGCGCGGTCTTCTCAATACACCCCGAGTCGGTGACGATAGTCGCTGCAGATGAATCCGGTATCAAGAAGGTTGCCGATTTCAAAGGTAAAATCATAAATATAGGCAACCCTGGCTCCGGTCAGCGCGGCAACGCCATGGATCTTCTGGAAGCCGCGGGCCTCGACCCCGAGAAGGATTTCCAGGCTGAGGGCCTGAAAGCAGCCGAGTCCGCCGGGATGCTCCAGGACGGCCGCATCGACGCCTTCTTTTACACCGTCGGCCACCCCAACGGCTCCGTCAAGGAAGCTGTAGCCGGCACCCGCAAAGTTCGTTTTGTGGAGATCAACGACGATATCGTCAAGAAGCTCACCGATAAGTTCTCATACTACGCCCCCGCCTCCATACCCGTGGATATGTACCCGGGCGTAGCCAATGAAGAGGACGTAAAAACCTTCGGCGTCAAAGCCACCTTCGTAACCCGCGCCGATGTCTCCGATGATGTCGTCTACGCCATCGTTAAAGAGGTCTTTGACAACTTTGATGAGTTCAAGAAACTCCACCCGGCCTACCAGGTACTCACTAAAGAGTCCATGCTTCAGGGCCTGAGCGCTCCGATTCATCCCGGCGCCATGAAGTACTACAAAGAGGCTGGCCTCCTCTAAAATTGATACCGACCTAAACGGCGGGGCCAACGCCCCGCCGTTTTACTTTGGGGAATCATTGTTGATTAGTGCCGGTATACCTGGAAACAGCTGGAGTTAAAGATGTCAGACATCCCAAATGAGGAAGATCGCGGGCTTGATGTAGCTAGAAAAATGAAGGAGGAGGAGGAGCTTGGCCTTAGAAGGCCAACCGGCTACCTCAAGTGGCTGATTCCCCTAATCGCCCTGGCATGGTCACTCTTCCAACTCTCTCTGGCTAGTTGGCTCCTTATAGACTCTACCTACATAAGAGCTATACACCTTGCCTTTGCCTTTGCGATCGTATTCCTCTCTTACCCGACGCTGCGGAGAACGGTATCTATTCCAGGGCTGAAGTGGCTGAGCGCCAAACACACCATCCCTGTCGCAGACATGTTACTTGCCGCGTTCGCCATATGCTCCGGTCTTTATATCGCCATTTTTTATGATGAGCTCATCACCCGCATCGGCCAACCTTCGGGCATGGACCTTTTCTTCGGCGTTGCGCTGGTAATCTTTCTCCTCGAAGCCGCGAGAAGGGTCATAGGTCCGGCGCTGCCTGTTATTGCAATAGTCTTTACCCTCTATTCATTCTTCGGGCCGTACATGCCCGATGTAATCGCTTTTAAGGGCGTTTCGGTAAACCGGTACATTACTCAGATATCCCTCACCACAGAGGGCATCTTCGGAATACCGCTGGATGTTTCCGCGACCATCGTGTTTCTCTTCGTACTCTTCGGATCAATGCTTGAAAAAGCCGGCGGAGGGATATTTTTCATCGACCTTGCGATGAGCCTGCTCGGCAAGTACAAAGGCGGCCCCGCGAAGGCGGCGGTTATGGCAAGCGGCCTCACCGGCCTCGTATCCGGCTCCTCCATAGCAAACGTAGTAACTACGGGTACTTTCACCATCCCCCTCATGAAGAAGGTAGGCTATCCCCCCAAAAAAGCAGCGGCTATTGAGGTCGCCGCCTCGACAGACGGGCAGATCATGCCCCCGATTATGGGAGCCGCCGCCTTCATCATAGCCGAATATGTGAACGTGCCTTACCTCGATGTATGCAAGGCCGCGGCAATTCCGGCCTTCGCCTCATACGCGACCCTCTTTTACTTGACTCACATCGAGGCATGCAAGCTGGGGCTACAAGGCCTCCCCAAAGCCGACTTGCCCTCCTTTTTTAAAACCCTCGTCGGAGGGCTGCATTACCTGGTACCTCTCTTCGTGCTTCTTTATGAGCTCATCGTGCCGCGCCATTCACCGGACCTCGCAGCCTTCCGAGCTGTCGTTACCCTTATAGTGGTAATGCTTTTGCAGCACCCGATAAGGGCGTTAAGGAGGGGCGAGCCGATAGGAGACGCTGTCAGGTTGAGCATAAATGAGGTCCTTCAGGGGCTTATCTCAGGCGCAAGAAACATGGTCAGCGTAGCGGTTGCCACAGCGGCAGCGGGTATCATAGTCGGCGTCGTCACAATGGGCCTCGGAGGGCTCATTACAGAGATTATAGATATCCTCTCTGGCGGCAACATTTACATGATGCTAGGCATTACGGCTTTAGCGAGCCTCTTGATCGGCATGGGCCTTCCCACAACGGCCACCTACATAGTCATGGCCTCGCTTACGGCGCCCGCGATAGTGGCTATCGCCGATTACCAGTCATTCTTCGTGCCGCTTATCGCCGCGCACCTCTTCTGCTTTTACTTCGGGATTCTGGCAGACGATACACCGCCGGTGGGGCTGGCGGCCTACGCAGCGTCCGCCATCGCCAAATCACCACCGATACCGACTGGCATACAGGGTTTTATGTATGACATTAGAACGGCGATCCTGCCCTTTATGTTCATACTCAACCATGACCTTATACTCTGGAACATAGACAGTTTCTTCGTAGCGTTCTTTATCTTCATAATGACCTGCGCCGGCACATTCGCCTTCGCTTCGGCGACGCAAGGGTGGTTTGCGACGAGAAACAAGTGGTATGAGGCAGTTCTCCTTTTAATCGTGACTTTGATGATGTTGAGACCTGATTTTACCGCCTCACTGGCAGGGGTGAATTATGAGATGCGCTTTTGGATGTACCTACCCGGTTTGGTCCTTATGGCGCTGATCTACTTCTTCCAGAAATTCCGAGTTCGTGGCGAAGACCCGCTTATCGCTTAAAGGAGACTTGCCTTGATACCAGAATATAAAAAGGTCCTCTACGCGACAGACCTGTCGGAGAATGCGGCAAAAGCATTCAGCCATGCCGTTTCAATCGCCAAACATTATGATGGGGAGATACATATCATCCATGTAATACCGCCGCTTGACTACTCGATGGTCAATTACTTATCAACTATGATGGGCGGCGAAAAATTGGCGGAACTCGGGCTGGAGCTAAAAGACGACACAGCTGAAGAGATAAAAAGGCGCGTCCATGACTTCCTACGGGGTGAGCTCCTGGAGAGCCCCGATGAGGAGCGCCGTATTGCATCGATAATAGTTGAAACGGGCCACGCCCCCGCCAATATAATAGATACGGCAGAGAAGATTGGGGCAGACCTCATCGTCCTCGCCAGCCACGGCAAGGGGCCGCTGGGCCAGGTGTTTCTCGGTTCGGTATCGGAAAAGATACTTCGGAAAGCCAAGTGTCCGGTGCTTCTCTCAAGGCTCATCGACTAAAGAGAGAAAATTTATTGCAAGCTCAACCATAATCATTTAAACATCCGATGTCGGACTTTAATTGGCGCCAATATATAAGGGGATTTTTTGTGAAGCCCGTTAGGATGCTCCTATTTGCGATTACGGCTCTGCTGATATTGGCTGCCGTGGAACCTGCCAAGGCGAATGAAGAGTGGCTTGAAAAAATTCCCGAGTCCGAAACGCTGACCCCGCAATTTTTTCGAAACGTCCTTGCCGGTGAGGTATTTCTGGTTAAAACGGTCAGAGACAATGCCATCAGCCTGACCTTCGACGGCGGCGAGCGCGGAGGGCTGGCAATACTCTATCCCGTCCTTGGCACCACCCCCATAGGTGACAAAGTCATCCTCAAGAGCGGAAAGCCGGAAACCCTTCTTTATTCCTTCATGGAGGCGGACGGAATCGCTGTAAAAATATTTACAGGCGCAGGGGAACTATCTGCAAAGCTTTTGCCGATGGAGGAGCAGGTGATCAAGGAGGGCGAAGAGGGCACCTTTTCTATTCCCTCCTTCAAAGAGGTAACGGGCAGGTTCGTGAACGTCTCCGACTTCCGCTCCATGGTCCGTTACGAATTTTTCCTTGGCGACGAATCAATAAGCAAATCTTCGATGCGAAGCCGAACTTTCACCCTCGACTTCAGGGGTTCCGGCAAGGAGAAGGCATGGAAGTCAACTGCGGACAGTTTGAAGGTGCTGGTAATCAAGGGGGAAGTGCTGGCAAAGGTCGGACACATCCCCTCCCCGGAATGATCTCCCAATAAATGGATACATGGCTCCTCACCTCAAGGGCAGGCTTTGAAGGAGACCTCTACAGAGAGGCTCAAAGCACGTTTAACGTCAAGCTGGCGCAGGGCTTCCCCCTGGCGGTAAAGCAGGGTTGGCTTATCGTCGAAGGCGGTTTTCCCGGCAAGGACCGAAAGCCTTGGCGTGCTATAACCTCGAAAACCTTTACCTTTTCAAGGCAAACCGTATATTTATTCGCTGAGGTAGAGTACAACTCACCAGCCGAACTGCTTGAAAACGCTATTGGAGCTGCGCTCGATTGGCGCAAGAACGAGAGAATGGCGCGGGGCTTCTCCGCCGTTTTTGTCGAACGCCCGGACACGCCCAAAGGCAGAGCGTTGCTGGAGGTCTCCAACGCGCTGGAGAAGTCGCTGGAGAAAACCCTCCGCTTTAAAGGGTTGATGCCTGAGCCGCCAAGGGGGCTTCCACGCCTGCACCTTTTCATCGCCTCCCCCACCTTGGCGTTCGTGGGTGTTAGCGACCCCAATCTGGCATCGCCACATCCAATGGGCATCCCCGGCAGCACAGCCCCGGAGGGAGCGCCCGACGAGAGCGCGGCTGAGTTATCCTACGCCTTGGATTTTTTTATCCCCCAAGGTGAGCATTTTACACGGCTAAAGGCCGGTATGCGCGCTGTCAACCTCGGAGCTTTGCCGGGCGGTTGGTCATGGGAACTCACGAGAAGGGGACTCCTGACAACAGCTGTCGACAGATCTCCCCTCCCGGCCCCCCTAACTTCATCAAATCTCCTGACCCCAGTTGTGTCGGACAACCTCTCATTTAAGCCGGAGATACCAGTCCACTGGCTTTTTTGCGACATTGCCGCCCCGGCTAAACTCGTCGCTGACCTTGTCGCGCGCTGGAGCGCCGACGGCCTTCTCCTGCGCGAGGCTCTTTTTAAGTTAAGGCTCACAGAGCGAGAGCGGAGTGCCGGAATAGGAGCGCTACTTGATGGCATCAAGGCCCGGGTTGAGAAGGCGGGGGCAAAGTGCTCCATTATTTCAAAACACTTATACGGAAATAAAAACGAAGTAACATGCCACCTTAGATTAACGGCTCCAATCGCAACAGCCAGGAAAGGTAAAGGTAGAGGTAGAGCCAAGGGTAAGCCGCAAACGCAGAAAGTAGCCAGAGGCCGCTCCGGAGCGAGAAGCAGAAAGTAACTTGCCAACTAAAATTCGCGGTATATATTTTCCTTAGGAAACGCACACTAAGGAGATTTGATATGGCTGGAAAATCATTCGGGAAAGTGCTGTTACCTGTTGACGGCTCCGAACACTCCAAGAGGGCGATGGATTGGGCTGCGGCCCTCTCGGCTGAGGGTAAAGGCTCAATCATTTTGCTCTACGTGAGACCAAAAATCAGCGAACTTCTGGGGGAACCCTTCTACCAGCGCGCCCTCGATCAGCAGCTCGATGAGGCCAAACACATCCTCGACCCCTTTGAGGAGTTGCTTAAGGAGAGCCAGGCGGTCTTCGAGACGATAATACTTGAGGGAGACCCGGCAAAAGCCATCGTGAAGTGCGCAGAGGTGGAAAGGTGCGACCTAGTCGTAATGGGCGGCAGAGGGCTCGGCGACCTGGCGGGATTGGTGCTCGGAAGCGTAACGCATAAAGTTCTGCACTCCTCCAAGGTGCCCGTGCTTATAGTTCCTTGATGCGCTCACCCACCCGTTCTTCAACATATCGGCTGAACTGGGTAAAGTTTCTTCTGTAAACTTCAAGCTCGTTGACCGAGTCGATATCTAGGGCTCCAAAAGAGTCCTCCATGCAGAACGCATGGAAACGAGTGCCGAAAATCCGGGTTATGTTCCTCTCAAAAACGCGAACGTCAGAAAACCTTCCAACGAGCCTCGCCAAAGTCCTCATACCCCAATTGTCCAGCCTTAGCCCAAGTTGGGCAAGAAAGCTCAATTTCATCAATGCAAATTTGTCCAGATCGCTCTCAAGGAGCATACGCACAAGCCTTATATAATTGCTGAAGCGCTTCTGGTACCTCAATTTGTATAATTTGCGCAGATATTCAAGGTTTGTGGCTGAAGAGGGGTCCGCCAGGAGCATATTTGCAATGCGTCCGGTAAACTGCTTGAAATATATACAACCCATCTTGATTGAATGGGCCTCAAAAGGGGTCAGCGAACTTTTAGAGCTGAATCCGACCACGCAGCCGAAATTCCTGTAGCCCGAGCGCGATATGAAGCGAGACACCTCCGTCGCCGTCAAGAAAGGCATATCCCCCGAGAGGATCAATACGTAAGGGTCAGGATTGCTCTTTAACTTTGCTTTGTAGCCCAAGGCAACGTTTTCAACCAGGTTGGAGCCTTGCTCGACCGGCCTTATATCCGCCATTAGATTTTGACCAAGGGCCGTGGAGAGTTCCTCCACATGCCCGACGATGTACACATCGCCAACTCGCGGGCAAGTTTTTAGCGCCCTCAGGACATGGCTTACCAGCGGCCTCCCCCCGACCTCCAGAAGACACTTGTTGCCCCTATCCTCTCCGACCGGGACATAACCCTCGCGCGTTCCGGCAAGGACTATGGCATCAACCGGCAATATCCGCCTATCCATATCGAAATAATACATCAGCGGGCATCACTCTAAAAGGAGGATAGTACGAGTGCTTTTGAAGAGATAAAAAATCCCCCCCGGCCCTAGACGACAAAAAAGGGCACAGGGGGGGCGGCAGGATAAAAATATATTTTGATCACAGCTTGCCACTATTTTGCTATTTGTCAAATAGTGGCGCGGGTTTTTTTGTTCTTAAATGTCCCCCATTAAAAGTTTCCCAGCGGTTAAAGGTGACGCGGAGCTTTCTTTACAACATGGCTTTCCCCGTGTTTTACTTGTTTGGGCTAAAAACTACTCTACAAAGTTGAGGTCGAACAAATGCCACGAGTGCTGAAGGTGTGCGCCTTTATCGCAATAGCAGTAACTCTCTCAACCCTCGCCAACGCCGAGACGATATATATCAGGGACCTCGTCCTGGTAAACCTGCGTGATGCGCCACAGGAGAGCGCCCCCTCCATTCGTCTCCTAAGAACCGGCGACTCTCTTGAGCTGCTGGAAACGGGGCAGGACTTTCAGAAGGTACGCACACAGAGAGGCGAGGTAGGCTGGGTGCCTACACAATACACTGTCTCGGAAGCGCCCGCCGCTTTTCGGCTCGCCCAAGTTGAGCGGGAGCTCTCCTCCGCAAAGGCGGCGCTATCTGAGGCGAAGCAGGGAGAGGCGGAGGCCGTTGAAGCGCTAAAGAGCGCAAGGGAGAGGATGGAGAGGGACCTTTCCGATAGCGATAAGGGCTTCGCAGAGGCGCGAAAGAGGGCGAAGCAGCTTGAGAGTGAACTTGCCTCCGTTAAGGAGAAGTACGATTCACTACTTAAAAAATCAGGCGACGTGGTTCGCATCTCTGATGAGAGAGACAGCTTGGCAGAGGAAAACGCCGCGCTAAGCGAAGAGAACAATACCCTTGCCGAACGCTCGGGTGAGCTTGAGAAGATGGAGAGCATAAAGTGGTTCCTGGCGGGAGCTCTAGTTTTTATTATCGGC